>NZ_RAWN01000130.1:0-29013 GCF_003668895.1 Corallococcus sp. AB045 | reverse complement strand
GCTCGGGGCTCGGGGGCGTGGGGCGCTGGCTGCTGGCGCTGGTGACGCTGTCGGGCGCGGCGTACTCGGTGAGCTTCCTCGCCGGGGAGCGGTGGCCCACCTACCGCACGCTCAACGCGCTCACGGGTGTGTGGGCCGTGTTCTTCGCCGCGTCGCTGGGGAACCTGGGCACCATCTGGCCCAGGCATGGCCCGCGCGTGGCCACGGGCCTGCTCACCGCGTTCGTGGCCTTCAGCGCCCTGCTCGCGCACGAGCAGTCCCTGGAGCTGTTCGCCCTGCCCCAGGGCCGGGAGCTGGCGGTGATGGAGCAGGGCGCGAGCCTCGTCGTCCCGGACAAGAAGCCGCGCGTCTTCGTCCTCACGGCGAAGCAGTCGGACTCCACCGCGCCCTTCCACTACCTGGACGAGTTCGGCTCCGTCTCCGTGGACGCGGAGTGGGTGGCCAAGGAGATGCTCAAGGCCCTGGTGAAGGAGCGCTTCCCCCGCGAGCGCGACGTGAGCGGCCTCTACCGCTTCGCCGCCGGTCCGGTCGCCCCGGAGCCGCGCAACTACGACATCCTCATCGACATGCGCCGCCAGCACGTGAGCGCCGTGAGCCCCATCCTCCAGAAGCCCCGCTAGCGCTCCCCACGCCTCAGGGGAACCCCTGATGCGTACGCTCGGCTCCCACCCGGTTTTCCGGGGAGATTCACGCGTCCGCGAGCAACCGGCACGGGCCGGTGCAGGATCGCTCCCACCGGCGGCGTGAATCCGGGTAATGAATCGAGGAGTGAGCTCCACCGCTTCCGCTTCCGTATGTCCCGGGGGCAGCCCCGTCCCGCGTCGCGGAAGCGGGCCCGGCTCCCTCCTGACGGCAGGAGATGCCCGCTGATGGGCGGTGAACGTCCGGTGCGGCATGACTGGGTGTACCTGGGCGCCAACTGGGCGGAAGCCCTGCGCTCTCCCATGATCCCGGACGTCCTCGTGCACGTCACGGCGTGGCGGGCTCAAGGCCGGCCCTTCGCCGTCTCCCGCCAGGACCTGCCGGACCGGGAGGACGACCTGCGCCTGGGGCTCACCCTGCCCGACCGCCGCCACCTGTCGCTGCACGTGGCCCTGTCCGCCGTGGAGCGCCACCTGCCGCCGCCCACGGTGCAGGAGGTGCGCGCCACGGCCCCCGCGGCCTGGGGCCCTGCCCTGGACGACGTCATCGCCCTGGGCAGCGCGCTGGATTTGACAGTGGGCGTGTTCGGTTCGCTGGCCTGGCAGCACCGCTCGGGCGTGCCCTTCTTGCGGCCGCTGTCGGACGTGGACCTGCTGTTCTCCCCCGCGCGCTGGTCGGACGTGGAGCGGCTGCTGTTCGGGCTGGAAGCGGTGTCCCGGCGCCACTCGGTGGTGCGCCTGGACGGCGAGGTGCTGCTGCCGGACGGCGGCGCCGTGTCCTGGCGCGAGCTCGCGCTGGAGCCCGAGCGCATCTGGGTCACCGGCCCCCGCGGCGCCAGCCCCCGCACCCTCCGCGAGCTGCGCGCCCTCTTCCCCTCCGAGTCCTGAACCACGCAGGGGAAGCACGCGCCGCGTGAATACGCGCGCCCACCGCCACGTCACGCAAGCCACCTTCACAACCCGTTTCCACCGCCCATTTCGAATGACTCGCGGGGCCTTTCACGCACCGCGCGACACACGGGCGCGCCGTCTCCCTGGACAAACCCGGAAGAACGTGAAGGTCGAGGCCCCATTGCGTCTGTCATCAACAAGAACGTGGGGTTGCAACGACCGCAGGGCAGGCGGCAGGGCAGGCTCCCGGCGCCCGGCCCGCTCGGGCCAGGGGCCCAATTGTCACCCTGTGAATGGTTTGGTAAAGGTTGTCTTTGGGGGCGATTGGGGCCTCTCCGTCACGATGATGGGATTCTCCGTACAGCGCTGGGCCGCCTGGGCCCCCGGACTCGTCAACCCTGCTTCCTGGGAAACGTGGCTCGCGACCCCGCATCCGCTCCCCGCGGAAGGCACGCCCGCACTCGCGGCGATGCCCGCGATGATGCGCCGCCGGGTGGACCGGCTGGGCCGCATCGCGTTGCAGGCGGCCTATGACGCGCACGTGGACACGCCGGACGCGCCCGTCATCTTCGCATCGCGTTATGGAGACCTGGGCCGCTCGGTGGAGCTGCTCACGCAGCTGGCGCGCTCGGAGCCGCTGTCGCCCACCTCCTTCAGCCTGTCGGTGCACAACGCCATCGGCGCGCTCTACTCCATCGCGCGCGGGGACACGTCCGCCTACGCCGCCATCGCCGCGGGCGAGGAGACGGTGGAGGCCGCCTTCACGGAGGCCTGCGGCCTGCTGTCCGACGGCGTCCCCCGGGTGATGGTCGTCGTCTACGACGAGCCCGTGCCCACGCCGTGGGAACACTTCTCCCGGGACGTGGCGTTTCCCCACGCATGGGCCTGCCTCCTCTCCGCCAGCACGGGCGCGGACGCCATCCGCCTGGACTGCGCGGACAGCGCCCCGGACTCGCCCGTCGCGCCGTTGGATGCGGCGGAGCTCCCGGCGGACCTGCGCGCCCTGCGCTTCCTCGTCTCCGGCGCCTCGCGGTGGGAGCACGCGACGGGCGGCCGGTGCTGGCGGTGGGCGCGCCATGCTTGAGAAGCTCGACCGGCCGTGGCGCATCTTCGCCACCGGGTTGTCCTTCGCCACCTTCGGGCTGGGGGGGCTGGCGCTGCGGCTCATCTACTTCCCGCTGCTCATGCTCTTCGTGCGCGAACCGAAGCGGCAGCAGCGGCTGGCGCGGCTCGCGGTGCACTACACGTTCCGCTTCTTCGTCGGCTACATGCGCGCGCTGGGCGTGCTGCGCTACGAGCTGCAAGGCGTGGAGAAGCTGTCGCGCTCCGGGCTGCTCATCCTGGCCAACCACCCGTCGCTCATCGACGTGGTGTTCCTCATCTCGCTGGTCCCCAATGCGGACTGCGTGGTGAAGGCGAGCCTGGCGAACAACCCGTTCATGCGCGGCCCCATCCGGGCGACGCGCTACCTGTGCAACGACTCCGGGCCCGGGCTCATCCAGGACTGCATCGCGTCCGTGAAGGCCGGCAACAACCTCATCATCTTCCCGGAGGGCTCGCGCACGCCGCTGGACGGGACCATGCAGTTGCAGCGCGGCGCCGCCAACATCGCGGTGCGCGGCCCCTGCGACATCACGCCGGTCATCATCCACTGCGCGCCGCGGGGCCTCACCAAGGGCATGCCCTGGTGGAAGGTGCCGGAGCGGCCCATGCACTACGTCATCCGCGTGGAGGACGACATCCACGTGCCGGCCCAGGACGCGGACGCGGGCGAGGCGGCGAAGGCCGCGCGCCAGCTCACCACCCGTTTGCACGACCATTTCTCCAGGGGGAGCCAGGAACATGTTGGAGCTTGAGCAGGAAATAAAGCGGCTGGTCATCGACACGTTGAACCTCGAGGACCTCAAGCCGGACGACATCGATCCGGCGGCGCCGCTGTTCGTCGAAGGGCTGGGGCTGGACTCCATCGACGCCCTCGAGCTCGGCCTCGCGTTGCAGAAGTCCTATGGCGTCGTGCTGGCGAGCGACTCCAAGGAGAATCGCCGTCACTTCGCCAGTGTTCGGGCGCTCGCGGACTTCGTCAGCACCCACCGCACCCGTTCCTAAGCAGCCCCCTTCAAAAACAAAGCGAGGAGTCACCCCATGACCAAGCACGAGCTGTTCGAGCGCCTGAGCGCCATCCTCCAGGAAACCTTCGACATCGAGCCGTCCCGCATCGTCCCGGAGGCGCGGCTGCACGACGACCTCGACATCGACAGCATTGACGCCATCGACCTGCTGGTGCGCCTGAAGCCGGTGACGGGCCAGCGCGTTCCGCCGGAGGTCTTCCGCTCCGTGCGCACCATCCAGGACGTGGTGGACGCGCTGTACGGTCTGCTCGGCAGCGACTCCGCCGCGGCGTGAAGCGTCTGCGTCCGGTGCTGTTGGGGCTCTTGAGCCTCGCCTACCCGCCGCTCGTCTATCTGGGCCTGGGCCACTTCGAGCCCCGCTGGATGGCGCTGCCCCTGGCGGCCATGGCGGTGGTGCGCGCGGTGGCCACGCGGGAGAAGATGTGGCTCGCGGCCGCGGTGGGCGCGCTGGTGCTCGCGGGCTCCAGCATGCTGGGCAACAACGCCCTGCCCCTGAAGCTCTACCCGGTGCTGGTGAACGGGGTGCTCCTCACCGTCTTCGCCACCAGCCTGGCCTATCCGCCCAGCGTGATTGAGCGGCTGGCGCGGCTTCGGGAGAAGGACCTGCCGCCGTCGGGCGTGGCCTACACGCGCCGGGTGACGCAGGTGTGGTGCGGCTTCTTCGTCTTCAACGGCGCGCTCGCGCTCACCACGGCGCTCTTCGCGAGCGACGCGACCTGGGCGCTCTACAACGGCCTCATCGCCTACGGCCTCATGGGCCTGCTGTTCGCGGGCGAATGGGTGGTGCGGCAGCGGGTGCGCGCACGGCACGCCCATGGTTGAGCCGCTCGCGCTCGAAACCCTCCTCGTCCACGGCCGTCCCGCCGGGCACCCCGTGGCCCGGAGCGAGGACGGCGTGCGGGACTTCGGTGCGTTCCGCGCCCGGGTCGCCGGCTGGCGCTCCGCCTTCGCGGCGCACGGCGGCCAGCGCTACGCCCTCTTCACCGAGGACACCTTCGAGTTCGCCGCCGCGCTGCTGGGCGCCTGGCACGCGGGCGTGTGCATCTACCTGCCCGCGGACGCGCGCCCCGCCACGCTGGACGCGCTGAAGGCCCACGTGGACGGCTTCGCGGGCCGGGCCCCCCAGGGCCAGGGGCCGCTCGCGCCCGCGGTGAACGAGGACGGGACCGCCGCCGCGTTCCAGCCGCTGTCGCCCCAGCTCGCCGCGCTGGTCGTCTACACGTCGGGCTCCAGCGGAGAGCCCACCGCCATCCCCAAGCGCCTGTCGCAGCTGTCCAGCGAGGTGGCCACGCTGGGACGGCTGTTCGACGAGGCCGTGGGGGACGTGCCGGTGCTGGCCACCGTGTCGCACCAGCACATCTACGGCCTGCTGTTCCGGGTGCTGTGGCCGCTGACGTCCGGCCGCCCGTTCGACGCGCACGCCCTGCCCTATCCGGAGGACATCCTGGCCGCGCTCCAGGCCGGCCCCTCCTTGCTGGTGGCGAGCCCCGCGCACCTGAAGCGGCTGCCGGCCACGCTGGACTGGGCGGCCGTGCGCGGGAACCTGCGCGGGCTGTTCTCCTCCGGCGGGCCGCTCACTCCTGAAGCGCTCCAGGCCTGCCGCGACCTCCTGGGCCGGGCGCCAGTGGAGGTCTACGGCAGCTCGGAGACGGGCGGCGTGGCGTGGCGCCGGCGCGACACGGACGACAGCGCTTCATGGCGCACGATGCCGGGCGTGGAGGTCCGCGCGGACGAGGACGCGCTCTCTGTCCGCTCTCCGCACCTGGACCTGCCCCCGGGCGGGTGGTTCACCACGGAGGACCGCGCGCGGCCCGTGCCCGGCGGCTTCGAACTCTTGGGGCGCCGCGACCGGCTGCTCAAGCTGGAGGAGAAGCGCGTGTCGCTCTCCGCCATGGAGCGGACGCTGGTGGCCGGGGGCCTGTTGCGCGAGGCCCGGGTGCTGCCCCTCACGGAGGGCCACCGGGTCATCCTGGCGGTGGTGGGGGTGCCGGACGCGGAAGGCTGGCGGCTCCAGGAGTCGGGGGGCAGGCGGTCCCTGAGCCAGGCGCTGCGCGAGAAGCTGGCCCCGCATTTCGAGTCCAGTGCCTTGCCGCGCCGGTTCCGATATCTGGAGGCCATGCCGGTCAACTCCCAGGGCAAATCCACCGAGGCGGCGCTCGCCGCGCTCTTCGACCCGAAGCGTCCCCCGTTCCGCGTGCTGGAGCGCTCCGACGAGCGCGTGCTGCTGGCGGTGGAGGTCCCCGCGAACTCGCCCTACTTCGAGGGGCACTTCCCGGGCTCGCCCATCCTGCCCGGCGTCGTGCAGGTGGAGTGGTCACTGCTCCTGGGCCGCGAGCACTTCGCGCTGCCGCCGGACTTCCTCCGCATCGAGACGCTGAAGTTCCAGCAGGTCATTCCGCCCGGCACGCTGCTGTCGCTGGAGCTCACCTGGGCGAAGGAGTCCGGGCGGCTGGGGTTCAAGTTGACGTCGGCCGCGGGCTCGCACGCCAGTGGCCGCATCGTGTTGGGGGGAGGGGCAGGATGAAGGTCTGCGCGGTGATTCCGGTCTACAACCACGGCGAGGCCGTGGGCGCGGTGGTGAAGGCAGTGCGCAGCCACGGGCTGCCCTGCGTGCTGGTGGACGACGGCAGCGAGCCCGGCTGCGCGGCGGTGCTGGACGGCCTGGCGCGCGAGGACAGCGAGCACGTGGAGGTGGTCCGCCTGCCCCAGAACGAGGGCAAGGGCGGCGCGATGATGGCGGGCCTGCGCGCGGCCCTCTCCCGGGGCTACAGCCACGCGCTCCAAATCGACGCGGACGGCCAGCACAACGCCGGCGACATCCCGCGCTTCCTGGCGCTGGCGAAGGCGCAGCCGGACATGCTGGTGTGCGGCACGCCCGTCTATGACGAGTCCGTGCCCAAGGGCCGGCTCTACGGCCGCTACGCCACGCACATCTGGGTGTGGATCAACACGCTGTCATTCGCCATCCGCGATTCCATGTGCGGCTTCCGCGTGTATCCGCTGCAGCCCACCGTGGCGCTCATCGACTCGGTGAGAATCGGCAAGCGGATGGACTTCGACGTGGAGGTGCTGGTGCGCCTGTTCTGGCGCGGCATGCGCATCCTCAACCAGCCCACCCAGGTGCGCTACCCCACCGACGGCATCTCCCACTTCGACGTGCTCTGGGACAACGTGCGCATCTCCGGCATGCACGCCCGGCTCTTCTTCGGGATGTTGGGACGGCTGCCGGTGCTGCTCTGGCGCAAGGTGGCGAAATGAAGTCCCGCCACTGGGCGGAGATGGGGGAGACCACCTTCGTGGCCGGCATCTGGATCCTCTACTGGATCCACCGCTTGCTGGGCCGTTGGCCCTTCCGCGTCTGCCTCTACCCGGTGGTGCTGGTGAACTGGCTCAGGCGTCCGGCGCTGCGTCAGGCGTCGCGCCAGTACCTGGAGCGGATGCAGACCGCCACGGGGGCGCTGGGGCACACGCCCCACTGGCGCGACAGCGTGCGGCACGTGCTGATGTTCGCGGAGACCATGCTGGACAAGCTGCTGGCGGTGAGCGGGCGCTACCGCTTCGAGAGCGTCCGCACCGAAGGCCGCGAGGAGTTCTACGAGGTGGCGAAGTCCGGCAGGGGCGGCATCATCGTCACCGCGCACATGGGCTGCCTGGAATTGTGCCGCACCATGGCGGAGCGCCGGGGCGAGGTGAAGCTCAACATCCTGGTGCACACGCGGCACGCGGAGCAGTTCAACCGCCTGCTCAAGCGGCTCAACCCGGAGAACGACTTCCGGCTGATGGAAGTCACGGACATGGGCCCCGCCACCGCGGTCGCGCTGAACGAGCGCGTGGAGGCCGGCGAGTTCGTGGTCATCGCGGGCGACCGCATTCCGGTGAATGCCAGCCAGACCGTGCGCGTCGACTTCCTCGGCCACCCGGCGCCATTTCCGGTGGGCCCCTACGTGCTGGCGGCGCTGCTCAAGTGTCCGCTCTACCTGCTGGGCTGCATCCATGAGGGCGACAGCTACACCATCCACTTCGAGCGCCTCTTCGAGCGCGTCGTGCTGCCCCGGGGCAAGCGCGAGCAGGCGCTCACCGACTGCGCCCAGCACTACGCAGGCCGGGTGACGGCGCTCCTCCAGCGCGCACCCTACGACTGGTTCAACTTCTTTCCCTTCTGGGATCAGGTGAATGTCTCCGCGAAGCCCCCAACTTTCTGACACCCCGGTCCGCTTCGACGGCGGGCGGCTGACTCTCGAGGACGTAGGCGCCCTGTCTCGCCGCGAGCGTCCCGCGGAGCTGGGCACGGCCCCCGCCTTCCGCCAGCGCATCGCCAAGGGCGCTGCGTTCCTGGACCGGCTGCTGGCGGAGGACGGCGTCATCTACGGCGTCACCACTGGCTACGGCGACTCCGTCACGGTGTCCATCCCGCCCGCGCTCATCGCGGAGCTGCCGCACCACCTCTACACGTACCACGGCATCGGCGCGGGCCGGTTCCTCACCCCGGAGGAGACGCGCGCGGTGCTGGCCACGCGGCTGGCGTCGCTGTCGCAGGGCTTCTCCGGCGTGGGAGTGCCGCTGCTCACCCAGCTGGAGCTGCTGCTCAAGCACGACGTGCTGCCCCTGATTCCGGCGGAGGGTTCCGTGGGCGCGTCCGGCGACCTGACGCCCCTGTCCTACGTGGCGGCGGTGCTCTGCGGCGAGCGCGACGTGTGGCACCGGGGCGAGCGCAAGCCCGCGGCGCAGGTGCTGAAGGAGCTGGGCATCGCGCCCCTCAAGCTCCGGCCGAAGGAAGGCCTGGCCATCATGAACGGCACCGCCGTGATGACGGCCCTGGCGTGCCTGGCGTGGGAGCGGGCGGAGTACCTGTCTCGGCTCTCCACGCGGCTCACGGCGTTCAACGTGCTGGCGAGCGCCGGCAACGCGCACCACTACGACGAGACGCTCTTCGCGGCCAAGCCCCACGCGGGCCAGCAGCGCGTCGCGGCCCGGCTGCGCGCGGACCTGGTCACGGACCGGCCGCCGCGCAACGAGCAGCGGCTCCAGGACCGGTACTCGCTGCGGTGCGCGCCGCATGTCATCGGCGTGCTGGAGGACGCGCTGCCGTACTTCCGCACGCTCATCGAGAACGAGCTGAACAGCGCCAACGACAACCCGCTCATCGACCCGGACGGCGAGCGGGTGCTGCACGGCGGCCACTTCTACGGCGGCCACATCGCCTTCGCCATGGACGGGCTGAAGAACGCGGTGGCCAACGTAGCGGACCTGCTGGACCGGCAGCTGGCGCTCCTGGTGGACCCACGCTTCAACCACGGGCTACCCGCGAACCTCTCCGCCTCCACGGGCGCCCGCGCGGCCATCAACCACGGCCTCAAGGCGGCGCAGATCAGCGTCTCCGCGTGGACCGCGGAAGCGCTGAAGCAGACCATGCCCGCGTCCGTCTTCTCCCGCTCCACCGAGTGCCACAACCAGGACAAGGTGAGCATGGGCACCATCGCCGCGCGCGACTGCCTGCGCGTGCTGGAGCTGACGGAGCAGGTGGCCGCGGCCATGCTCATCGCCGCGCGCCAGGGCGTCACCCTGCGCCAGCGGCTGGACGCGGACGCGAAGCCCGGCCCCGCGATGGCGGCGATGCACGCGGACCTGGAGGCGCGCATCCCCTTGCTGGTGGAGGACCGGGCGCTGGACGGCGAGCTGCAGGGCCTGCTCACCGCCATCCGCCGTCGGGAGTGGAGCCTGCATGAAGCCTGACCTGAGCTGCGAGCTGGAGATCGACCCGGCGTTCCACGACCTCGACATGATGGAGATCGTCTGGCACGGGCACTACGTGAAGTACCTGGAGCTGGCGCGCGCCGTCATCCTGCGCAAGCACGACTACGACTGGCCGCAGATGCGCGAGTCCGGGTACGGCTGGCCCGTGGTGGAGATGAAGCTCAAGTACGTCTCTCCCATCTCCTACAAGCAGCGCATCATCGTGCGCGCCGAAATCACCGAGTGGGAGAACCGGCTGCGCTTCGACTACCTGCTGCGCGACGCGGACACCGGCCGCAAGGTGAACCAGGCCCACACCATCCAGGTCGCGGTGTCCTTGAAGACAGGCGAGATGGAATACGTCTGCCCGGAAGTCCTCTGGAAGAAGCTGGGAGTGTGGCCGGGATGAAGCCCTTCCTCGTGTTGATGCTGTCGCTGCTCTCCCTGAGCGCCCACGCCGCGGACCTGGTGAAGGACGTACGCGCGCGCCTGGTGGACGCGCCGCTGGTGCGCGGTCAGTTCGAACAGAAGAAGACCGTGGCGGGCTTCAAGAAGCCGCTGGTGTCCAAGGGGGACTTCCTCCTCGCCCGCGACCAGGGCGTGCTCTGGAACACGCGCACGCCGTTCGCCTCCACGCTGACGCTCACGCGCAAGTCGCTGAGCGCGCAGCAGGCCACGGGCGGCGCGGCGTACCACCTGGACTCCACCAAGGAGCCCGCGCTGGCGGCGGTGAACGAGCTGCTCTTCGCGCTCTTGTCGGGCGACGTCGCGGCGCTCCAGAAGCGCTTCAAGGTGGAGGGCGAGCTGGTGGGCACCGCCGGCTGGAAGCTGGAGCTGACGCCCACGGACGCGGGGCTCGCGCGCGTCTTCAAGCACATCCACCTGGAGGGTGACGGGTACGTGCGCCAGGTGCAGTTGGACGAGACGCGCGGCGACAGCAGCGTCATCACGTTCGAGCAGCTCGCGCAGACGCCTCCTCCCGACGCCACGGAAGCGGAACGCCTTGGCAAATAAGCTGGCCATCCTGTGGGCGCTGGTGGTGCTCGCCGTGGGCGTGCACCAGGTCCAGTTCTGGCGCTCCGCGAGCCTGGACACGGACGTGCTCGCGCTCCTGCCGGAGGACGAGCAGGCACCAGAGGTGGACGCCGCCACGCGCAAGCTCGCGGACGAAGCCGGCCGGCAGGTGGTGCTGTTGGTGGGCGCCAACGACTGGCCGTCCGCGCAGAAGGCCGCGGACGAGGCCACGCACGTGCTCATGGAGGCCTCGGACCTGCTGGAGCCGGCGGTGGTGGACACGTCCGCGCTGGAGCAGGCGGTGGACTTCTACCGTCCCTATCGCGACCGGTTGCTCACGCCCGCGCAGCGCCAGTGGCTGTCGCGCGCGACGCCGGAGGAGCTGGGCGGCACGGCGTTGATGAAGCTGTACCAGCCCGCGGGCGCGCGGCTGACGGACTGGAACGCGGATCCGCTGGGCCTGTGGCAGGACTGGTGGCAGGCCCGCGCGGCGGAGACGTCCGCCCGGCCCCGCGACGGACGGATGTGGCTGTCCGGCGAGGGGCGCGAGTGGGTGCTCCTCATGTGGAAGAGCAAGGTGTCCGCCTTCGCGCTGGGGGACGGTTCGCGCGTCACCACCACGGTGGAGCGGGCGCGCTCGCAGGTGGAGGCGGCGGTGCCCGGCGGACGGCTGGTGGCCGCGGGCGTGCCGCTGTACGCGGAGGCCGCCGCAGCGCAGGCGAGCTGGGAGATGTCCACCATCGGCTTCGGGTCGCTGGCGGCGGTGCTCATCCTCGTTTGGCTCACCTTCCGCTCGCTGCGGCCCATCCTCCTCGTGGGCGTGTCGCTCACGCTGGGCTGCGCGGTGGCGCTCTCCGTCACCGCGCTCGTCTTCGACCGGGTGCACCTGCTCACGCTCGTCTTCGGCTCCAGCCTGGTGGGCGTGGCGGAGGACTACGGCTTCCACTACTTCGCCGCGCGCCAGGGCAAGGCCCCGTCGGAGCGCGGGCCGGTGATGCGCGCGCTCCTGCCCGGCATGGTGCTCGCGCTCGTCACCAGCGTGGTGGCGTACCTGGCGCTGGGCGTGGCGCCCTTCCCGGGCCTGCGGCAGATGGCGGTGTTCTCCGCCGCGGGGCTGACCGCCGCGTTCCTCACCGTGGTGTGCTGGTTCCCCTCCTTGGACACCGGCGCCCTGCCCGTCACCTCCTTCGCGGAGCGCTTCTCCGCGTCCATCACCCGCTGGCCGCGCATCGCGTCCACCCCGGCGTGGTGGCTGTCCGGCGCGGTCCTCACGGTGCTGGTGGCCGTGGGCATCTGGAAGCTGGAGCCCCGGGACGACCTGCGCCAACTGCAGGGCGCGCCCGCGAACCTCATCGCGGATCAGCGCGAACTGGGGCGCCTGTTGGGGCTGCCCAGCCCGGCGCAGTTCTTCCTGGTGCAGGGCGACAGCGACGAACAGGTGCTCGCGCGCGAGGCCGTGCTGAAGACGAAGCTGGACGCGCTGGTCACGGAGAAGGTGTTCGCGGGCTACCGCGCCGTGTCCGACTGGCTCCCGTCCGAAGCACAGCAGCGCGAGGACGCGGCCCTGAGCGCCCGCGCGGAGGCCCTGGCGGTCGCCGCCGTCAGCGAATCCACGGGTGAAGCCCCCACGCGCGCCGCGTTCTCCCAGGAACCGCTCACGCCCAAGCAATTCCTCTCCGGGCCCGCCGCGGCGGCCATCCGGCAGCAGTGGCTGGGGACGCTGGGCCAGGCGCAATACAGCGTCCTCATGCTGCGCGGCCTCAACGACCCCAAGGTGCTGCCCCGTCTGGAAGAGGTGGCCCAGGGCCTGGAGGGCGTCCGCTGGGTGGACAAGACCGCGGAGATTTCAGGCCTGCTCAGCCGCTACCGCCGCATCATGGGCGGGCTCATCATCGCGGGCTACGTCGCGGTGCTGCTCACGCTGGTGGCGCGCTTCGGCCGCCAGGCGTGGCGCGCGTGGATCCCCTCCGTGCTGGGCACGCTCCTGACGCTCGCCATCTTCGGATGGGTGGGCGCGCCGCTGCAGCTCTTCACCGTGCTCGGGCTGGTGCTGCTCCTGGGCATGGGCGTGGACTACGGCATCTTCCTCCTGGAGCACCCCGGTGACGGCTCCGCGTGGCTCGCGGTGGCGCTGGCCGGCGTGAGCACGCTCCTCTCCTTCGGGCTGTTGGGCCTCTCCGCCACGCCCGCGCTGCGCTCCTTCGGCCTCGCCATGCTGCTCGGCGAGGTCACCATCTGGATCCTCACCCCTTGTTTCCGACTTCCACCCGGGAAAGCCACACATTGAAAACTGAATCAGCGGACATCCTCATCATTGGCGCGGGCCCCGCGGGCTCCGTCGCGGCGGGCCTCCTTCGCAAACAGGGCCGTGACGTGCTCGTGCTGGAGCGCGAGCAGTTCCCGCGCTTCTCCATTGGCGAGAGCCTGCTGCCGCAGAGCATGGAGTACATCCAGGAGGCCGGCTTCCTCCAGGACGTGGTGGAGGCGGGCTTCCAGTACAAGAACGGCGCCGCCTTCGAGCGCGCCGGCAAGTACACGGACTTCGACTTCCGCGAGAAGTTCACCCCCGGCTGGGCCACCACCTATCAGGTGCAGCGCGCCCGCTTCGACCAGATCCTGGCCCAGGCCGCGGAGAAGAAGGGCGCCACCGTGCGCTTCCGCCACGAGGTGCTGACCGTGGACTTCTCCAGCGGGCAGCCGGTGGTGACGGCGCGCTCTCCCGAAGGCGAGACGTACCAGGTGAAGGCGCGCTTCCTCCTGGACGCGAGCGGCTTCGGCCGCGTGCTGCCGCGCATGCTGAACCTGGAGACGCCGTCCAACTTCCCCGTGCGCGGCGCCATCTTCACGCACGTGGTGGACAACGTTCCGCTCGGCACCTTCGACCGGAACAAGATCCGCGTCACGACGCACCCGGAGCACGTGCACGTCTGGTACTGGACCATCCCCTTCTCCGACGGCCGCTGCTCGCTGGGCGTGGTCGCGAAGAAGGAGTTCCTGGACCAGTACACCGGCACGGACACGGAGCGGCTCCAGGCCATCGTGAAGGAGGCGCCGTCGCTGCAGAACCTCCTGAAGGACGCCGTCTGGGACACGCCCGCGCGCAAGCTCACCGGCTACGCGGCCAACGTGAAGTCGCTGTGGGGCCCGGGCTTCGCGCTCCTGGGCAACGCGGGCGAGTTCCTGGACCCCGTGTTCTCCTCGGGTGTCACCATCGCCTTCAAGTCCGCGAGCCTCGCCTCGGCCTGCATCGCCCGGGAGTTCGCGGGGGAGAAGGTGGACTGGGAGAACGACTACGCGAAGCCGCTCAAGGCGGGCGTGGACACCTTCCGCACCTTCGTGGAGTCCTGGTACGAGGGCGGCTTCCAGGACATCATCTTCCACCCGAACCCGTCGGAGGACGTGCGCCGGATGATCTCCGCCATCCTCGCGGGCTACGCCTGGGACAAGAACAACCCCTACGTGGCGGACAGCAAGCGGCGCCTGACCGTCCTCGAGGAACTGTGCGCGGCGTAGTCGCCGCGCTGCTCGTCGCGGGGCTGGTGGCCTGCACCACCCCGCCCCGGCCCCGGCCCGCCGCCCCTGGCGAGCCGTTGCCGGAGCTGCGCCTGGCTCCCGCCGCCCTCGGGGCATCCGTGAGCCTGGCGCAGCAGCTGGTCTTCGCGCACGAGCAGGACCCCGGAGGCCCCCGCTCCCTGGAGGCCCTCCTGGAGGTGGACCCGGACCAGATGCGACTGGCCGGGCTGACCATGGGGCACCGCATCCTCACCCTGCGCTGGGATGGCAGCCACCTGGACGAGGAGCGGGACCCCCGCCTGCCCGCCCAGTTCAACTCCGCGCTGGTCGTGCGGGACGTGCAGCTCGTCTACTGGCCGGCCGACGCCGTGCGCGCCGCCCTGCCCGCGGGCTGGACGTTGGAGGATGGGCCGGGACAGCGGACCCTGTCGAAGAACGGCAGGGAATGGGTGACGGTGCGCTACGATGGCACCCCGCGCTGGGAAGGGCGCACGCAGCTCACCAACCACTCCGAGCACTACCAGCTCACCATCGAATCGCACGTCGCGGACGAGTGACACCCCATGCCTCCTCCTGTCTTCCTCAACCAGCTGGGCCTCGTCTGCGCATTGGGCTCCGGGAAGCAGGAGGTGGCCCGGGCGCTGTTCGCGGACACCGTCTCCGGCGTCGCTTCGCATGCCGGGTACGCGGACCGTCCGCTGCACCTGGGCGTCGTCACTTCCCCGCTCGCGGCGCAGGACGCACTGCCCCCTTCGCAGCACAGCCGCAACAACGCGCTCCTGCTCACCGCGCTGGAGCAGGTGCGCGCCGAGATTGACGCGGCCGTGGCCCGCTTCGGTCCCTCGCGCGTGGCGGTGGTGCTGGGCACCAGCACGTCCGGCGTCGGTGAGGGGGAGGCGGCCATCGCCGGCCACCTGGCCACGGGCGAGCTGCCGCCCCGCTTCCATTTGCAGCAGCAGGAGCTGGGCTCCCCGGCGCTGGCGCTCGCGCATGTGCTGGGTACCCGGGGCCCCGCCTACGTCATCTCCACGGCGTGCTCCTCCAGCGCCAAGGCCCTGGCCAGCGCGGCGCGGATGCTACGCACGGGCACCGTGGACGCGGTGCTGACGGGCGGCGTGGATTCGCTGTGCGGCTTCACCGTTGCGGGCTTCCGCTCGCTGGACTCCGTGAGCGAGGAGCGCTGCAACCCGATGAGCGCCCACCGCCATGGCATCAACATCGGCGAAGCGGCGGCGCTGTTCCTGATGACTCGCGAACCGGGGCCGGTGCGCCTGTCCGGCTGGGGCGAGTCCTCCGACGCGCACCACATCTCCGCGCCGGAGCCCGGCGGCAAGGGCGCCATGGCCGCCATCCAGGAGGCCCTGAAGCGCGCGGGGCTTGCGCCGGAGCAGGTGGACTACGTGAACCTGCACGGCACCGCCACGGCGCAGAACGACGCCATGGAGACCCGCGCGGTGCACGCGCTGCTGGGGCCGGACGTGAAGGCCAGCTCCACCAAGCCGCTCACCGGCCACACGCTGGGGGCCGCGGGCGCGCTGGAGGCGGCCTTCGCGTTCCTCACGCTGGTGGACAATCCGCACGGCAAGCTGCCCGGGCACTTCTGGGACGGGGCCGTGGACTCAACGCTGCCGGCGCTGTCGCTGGTGAAGCCGGGAGAGGCGCTGGGGCGCCCGGTGAAGAGCGTGCTGAGCAATTCGTTCGCCTTCGGGGGCAGCAACGCCGCCCTCGTGCTGGAGCGCGCATGATGCGCATCGTGATTGATCAGCCCGTCGAGGAGCTGGTGCCCCATCAGGGGCGCATGCGACTGCTCGACCGCATCCTGGAGGGCGACGCGGACTCGCTGCTCGCGGAGGTCACCGTGCGCGAGGACAGCCTCTTCTACGCGGACGGCGTCGTGGGCGGCTGGGTGGGCATCGAGTACATGGCGCAGGCAGTGGCCGCGTGGGCCGGGTGGCATGCGCGCAAGCGCGGCGGTACGCCCCGGGTGGGCTTCCTGCTGGGCACGCGCCGCTACGAGTGCAGCCGCCCCACCTTCAAGCTGGGCGAAACCCTGCGCATCGAGGTCCACCGCCAGTTCTCCGCGGACAACGGGCTGGGCCAGTTCGACTGCACCTTGCGCATCGGGACGGAGCAGGTGGCCACGGCGGCGCTGACGGTCTACGAGCCGCAACCGGGGCAGGACCTGGGAAGGGGCAACACAGATGGGTGACAAGACGGTGCTGGTGACGGGCTCCAGCCGGGGCATCGGCCGCGCCATCGCGCTGCGCCTGGCCCGCGACGGCTACGACGTCGTGGTGCACTGCCGCAGCAAGCGCGAGGAGGCGGACGCGGTGGCCGCCCAGGTCCGTGAGGCGGGCCGCGAGTCGCGCGTGCTCCAGTTCGACGTGGCGGACCGCGCTGCCACGCAGGCCGCGCTGCTCCAGGACGTGGAGACCCACGGCTGCTACTACGGAGTGGTGTGCAACGCGGGCATCGCGCGCGACAACGCCTTCCCCGCGATGACGGCGGAAGAGTGGGACGGCGTCATCCACACCAACCTGGACGCCTTCTACAACGTGCTCAACCCGCTCACGATGCCCCTGGTGCGCCGCAGGAAGCCGGGCCGCATCGTCACGCTGTCGTCCGTGTCCGGCATCATGGGCAACCGGGGCCAGGTGAACTACAGCGCCGCCAAGGCGGGCATCATCGGCGCGACGAAGGCGCTGGCGGTGGAGCTGGCCAAGCGCGACATCACCGTCAACTGCGTGGCGCCGGGCCTCATCGACACGGAGATGGTGCCTCCGGAGGTCCTGGAGGAGGCGCTCAAAATCATTCCCGCCCGCCGGATGGGCAGGCCCGAGGAGGTCGCCGCCGCGGTGGCCTTTCTCATGTCCGAGGACGCGGGCTACATCACGCGGCAGGTGATTTCGGTGAACGGGGGGATGATCGGATGAAGCGCGTAGTGGTCACCGGAGTCGGTGCGCTGAGCCCCCTGGGCCATGACTGGAAGACGGTCGAGGCGGCGCTGCGTGCGCGCCAGAACGCCGTCCAGGTGATGGAGCCCTGGAAGCAGTACGAAGGTCTGAACACGCGGCTGGGCGCGCCCGCCCTGCCCTTCGAGCTGCCGCCGTCCGCGTACTCGCGCAAGACGACGCGCACCATGGGCCGCGTGGCGCTGATGGCGACGCGGGCCAGCGAGCTGGCGCTCCAGGACGCGGGCCTGTTGGGCAGCCCGCTGGTGAAGAGCGGGAAGATGGGCATCGCCTATGGCTCCTCCGCGGGGACGCCGGAGAACATGGGCGACTTCGGGAAGATGATCACCCACAAGACGACGGAGGGCATCACCGCGACGACGTACCTGCGGATGATGTCCCATACGGCGGCGGTGAACATCGGCGTCTTCTTCGGCGTCACCGGGCGCATCATCACCACGTCCAGCGCGTGCACGTCCGGCAGCCAGGGCATCGGCTACGCGTATGAGGCCATCAAGCTGGGCCGCCAGGTGGCGATGCTCGCGGGCGGCGCGGAGGAACTGGACGCCACGGGCGCGGCGGTGTTCGACACCCTCTTCGCCACCAGCACCAAGCACAACGAAGCGCCGCACCAGTCCCCCCGCCCCTTCCACGCCGAGCGCGACGGACTGGTGCTGGGCGAGGGCGCGTGCACGCTGGTGCTGGAGGAGCTGGAGCACGCGAAGGCGCGCGGCGCCACCATCCACGCGGAGCTCCTGGGGTACGGCACCAACAGCGACGGCCGCCACGTGACGCAGCCCAACGCGGACACCATGGCGGAGGCCATGCGGCTGGCGCTGGAGGACGCGGGCGTGCCGGCGTCCGCCATCCCCTACGTCAACGCGCACGGCACGGCGACGGACACGGGCGACGTGGCGGAGAGCGCGGCGACGAAGACCGTCTTCGGGGAGAAGGTCGCCATCTCCAGCCTCAAGAGCTACATGGGCCACACGCTGGGGGCCTGCGGCGCGCTGGAGGCGTGGATGACCATCCAGATGATGCGCTCGGACTGGTTCGCGCCCACGCTGCACCTGACGGCGGACTCCGTGGACCCGAAGTGCGCGCCCCTGGACTATGTCATGGGTGAGGGACGTGCTTTGCAGACGGACCTGGTGATGAGCAACAACTTCGCCTTCGGCGGCATCAACACGTCGTTGATCTTCCGCCGCTGGCCTTGATGCCTGGAGACCTCGCCATGAAGAAAGCCCTCCTGTTGCTGGCCCTGACCGCCGCGAGCCCCGCCCTGGCGCGCGACACCGTGACGAAGGTGAAGCTGGCGGACGTGATGGCCCTGCCCGAGGCAAAGCAGAAGCTGGACGGCTCGGTGAAGTTCTACATGGCTGGCACGAAGACCCCCAACGTGCTCAAGACGCTGGGCAGCGACACCTCGAACAAGAAGACCAACGGCGTGGGCAAGTCGGACGACTACGCCTGCAAGTGGGCCGCCCTCTCCGCGATCATCGCCCTGCAGGACGGCGCGAAGAAGAACGGCGCCAACGCGGTGGTCAACATCGTCAGCTACTACAAGAAGGTGGAGTTCAAGAGCGCCACCGAGATCGAGTGCCACGCCGGCAGCTTCGTCACCGGCGTCGCGCTCAAGGGCGACTACGCCACCATCGCCAAGTAGTCCCGGTGGCGGTTCCGCGCGGCGGGCCCTACCGCCGCGCGGGCACCTCGATGCGGCAGACACTCTCGGGAGCCAGGTTCCGCGAGCGCATCCAGGCCTCCAGGTCGCGGTCGATTCGCGCCGAGGCCTCCGCGTTGAAGCGGCGGTTGTCCTGGAGCTTCCAACCCTGCGGGGAGTTGCCCGAGTAGCCGTTCACCGTGGGCACCCCGTGCTCGCCGGACGCCCACACGGCATCCAGTTGATATTTCCAATCCTGGGCCTCACCGGACGTCGGCGCGTAGAAGAAGGTCGCGCAGCCCGGTGCGATGCGCGCGGCCACCGCCTCCACGTCCGCGCGGGCTTCGTGCCGGTCATAGACGGGACCGTTGAGCCCCTGCTCCAGGAGGCACAGCGCGCCCAGCCCCACCGCCAGCGCCGCGCGTCCGGACTCCCACTGCCGCTGGAGGTACAGGGCCAGCCCCACGGCCGCGGGCACCAGCAGCCACATGCCGATGCGGGCCAGGGCCCGGATGGCCGCCGCGCCGGGCACGCCGTGGAAGACGAGCCACCAGGGCGTGTAGCCACCGGTGTAGCGCGACGAGAGCACCACGGTGGCCACCGCCACGACGAGCAGCAACCGCACCGCGGGCCGTGAGCGCGCCTGCCACAGGCCGATGCCCGCGAGCACCGGGGTGACGAAGCCGAAGCCCAGGCGGTGCTCCCACGCCACGGGCATGCGCTGGAACTTGGAGAAGCCGTTCGTCCACCCGTACAGCCAGCTGTCCTGGCCCACGAAGAACCAGCTCCAGAAGCGCGGCACCATGGGTGAGACCTCCGCGAAGGTTCGCAGCCCCACCGTTCCAATGGCCTGACGCGAGTGCAGGACGAGCGGCGCGAGCAGCGCCAGCCCCAACACTCCGAAGCCCGCGAGCGCCGGGAGGTGGCGGCGCAGCGCCGTCAGCAGCGGACCGCGCGTGTCCCGGAAGGCGAGCCCGGCGAGGAACGCCAGCAGCAGGAAGAAGAAGAGGAACCAGCCCCAGTAGAAGCCCGCGTAGAGCTGGGCCACGAACGCGCCCAGCAGCAGCGCGGCCCAGGCAATCCCCCGCCGCCGGTCCGTCTCCGGCCGCGTCAGCGCGATGACCGCGCCCACGGCGAGGAGCGCGAAGAACTGTCCTTCCAGCTGCGGGTGGTTGAGCTGGTTGATGCGCGGCGCGCCGGCCGTGAAGAGCACCGCGCCCACCACCGAGGGAAAGACGCGCAGGCCAAACCCGCGCCGCAGCAGCCACACCGCCGCGGCGTAGTTGAGCGCCGCCATGGTGAGCGACCACGCCTGCCAGGACAGGTCCGCGCCAAGGCCCAGCGCGCGCCACACCCAGTAGAACGGGGCCACGCCCAGGAGCACGTCGGAGTACGCGGCGACGTTGAGCTCCGGGAAGAACATCGGCGGATCCCAGAAGCGCGCGTGCGCCGGGTCGCCGGTCACGAAGCGCCAGCCGTGCTCCAGGACGTAGTGGTTGAAGCGCACGTCGCCCTCGTCCCCCTGCACCAGGCGCAGCCCGGACAGGATGGCGGGATGGTGCGACAGCAACAGGGCCAGCACGCCGCCAGCGAGGACGAGCAGGGCGACGCGAGTGCGTTCCGAGACGGCGGTTCCCATGGGCGCCGGGAGCGTTAACACACCGGACACGCCCGCTGGAATGACGGAGGGCGCCCTGCAAGCGCCCTTCCGTCCCCGTCACGCGTCAGGTCAGCGCGTCGGCAGGTCCAACCAGGACGGCCCACCGAGCGACAGCGTCGCGCCGGTGGTGTTGGCGTCCAGGTAGAGCGGATCCTCCGTATCCACGACGAGCGCCAGCCGGTGCAGCACGGGGACGTCGTAGGCCGTGGCGGGGAACGCCAGGTCCAGGTCGAGCGGCACGCCCGGCGTCGCGTTCTTCCACGTGAGGGGCACGTGGGTGATGAGCCCGCCGTAGTCGCCCAGGAGGTCGTACAGGTAGGCGACGACCGTGCCCGACGCGGTGGAGGGCGTGACACGCAGGCGCAGCGTGGCCGAGCCCCGGATGGCGATGCCGCTCGTGGAGAGGGACGACGTCCAGACGCCCGCGTTGAGGCGGTTGACGCCCGGCAGCCAGACCACGGGCGGAATGCCGGTCAGCGCCTGGAGCCCGTTGGTCAGGAGCGCCACGCCCGCGTCGGCGTTCGTGTCGAAGCCGGACCAGACGGTCCGCGAGCCGCTCGACGAAGGCGTGCCGCCCAGGGTGCCGGTGCCATCCAGGATGCGGATGGCGCCCAGCCCGAAGCGCTGCGTGCCGGTGGACACCTGGGCCCAGGACGCATAGCCCTCCGTGTCGCCGTCATAGGTGCGCAGCACGACGGGCGCCTCACGGGAGATGCCGGTGTCCACGCCCGCGACGTACTGGTCCATCCAGCGCGTCACGCTGGTCCAGACGCCGTTGGGCAGGCCCAACAGGCCCGTGGCCTCCACGACGGCGTGGTCGCCCGGCGCGAACTCCAGCCGCTTGGGGCCCGCGAGCTGGCCGTAGAACGACACGAGCTGGTTGGGCGGGAAGAGGCTGTCGCCGTACGCATTGGCCATCAGGATGGCGGGCTTGTTGGCGTTGATGCGCTGGATGTACGTGGCCGCCGAGCGCACGCGGCCCCAGGCCTTGATGGACTCGATGTTCCGGTTGGCGAAGTAGTCGTTGATGGTGGTGCTCAGCTCGGGGCCAGGCCGGCCCAGCAGGGTCGCGGCGAGGTTCAAGAGCGCCACCGCCTGCGGACGCCGCGTCTCCCCGCCGAACAGCGACGCCACCAGGTCCGACCAGCCGGAGAGCGCCGCCACCGCCTTCACGCGCGAGTCGAAGCCGGAGGCGATGAGTGAGATGCCCGCGCCATATGAAACACCCGCGAGCCCGATACGAGAGGGATTCGCGGTCGTGTTGGCGAGCATCCAATCAATGACGCGCGACGTGTCCGCGATGTCCGCCGGTCCGGCGGTATCAATGCCACCGCCAGAGGCCCAGAAGCCGCGCGGCGTATAGGACAGCGCCACATAGCCCTTCTGCGCCAGCGCGTTGGCCTGGGCCAGGTACTCCAGGTCGTTGAGTCCCCAGCTCGAGATGAAGACCACCGCCGGATGCGGGCCCGGCGTCGTGGGCGCGATGTAGTTGGCTTTCAGGACGGTGCCGTCGCTGCCGGGGATGTCGACGAACCGGAAACCGGTGGTCGGCAGGGCCAGGCTCGTGAGCGGCAGCAACAGGAACAACATGACCACTGGCAAACGCTTGCACCACGCAGGGAGTTTCAACGTCATCGAGACACCTCGGGGGCGGCGGGTAGTTGACGCGCCGCCAATATGAGATCCGTTGACTCCCGAGTCAATACACAGACGAGAACAAGCAGGATTCCAAACCAAGCGCGATGTTTGTTATCTCAAAGCAGCTTCTGTCCCAGCACGTCGAAGGCCTCGACGACGGTCGCGGCGGCGGGGCTGGCGGGGTACTCCTCGGCGAGCAGGGTCCAGATCATCGTGTCCCGGAGCGTGCCGTCGGGCGCGACGAGCCGCTGCCTCAACGTGCCTTCATGGACGAATCCCAGCCTCCGGGCGACCGCCGCGCTGCGGACGTTGCGGGGGTCGCAATGGATCTCCACCCGGCGCACGCCCTCCACTTCGAAGGCAACGCGGGTGAGCGCCCCGGAGATCTCCGTCGCGAGCCCCCGGCCCGTGTGACGGGCCGACATCCAGTAGCCGATCTCCAGGGCCCCCTCACCCACCCGGGGATGCAGGCCCGTGCCTCCGAGGACCTCGGAGCCGTCGCGGCTGAACACGCCGTAGGCGAAGTCCTGTCCCAGGTCGAACAGCCCGCGCATCCGGCGAAGCTGCCCGGCCTGCTGCGCGACGTTCATTGGATAGCGCTTCGCCCACTCCATCCATGGACGCAGGTGTTCGAGGTTGGCTTCGATGGCGCGCAGTGCCAGCGGCGCATCGGCCGGTGACCAGCAACGGAGCACGGTGTGCGCGGTCTGGACTGTGTACGCAGGACGAAACGCGGTGGGAGTCATGGGCCCTCCGGATGGCTCAATCCCTGACCGTAATCAGAATTCGAGGCCGGCGGGACACCGCACCGCGCCATCATCCCCGGGTTCCAACCTGGGAGCGCGAATGCGCCCGGACGTCCAGAACGCAATGGCTGGGATGAAACCGCCGTTTGCGCTGTTGGGGACGCGCCCGCGTGCGCCAGAGTGCGCCACCCCGTACGGGCCACATCCAGGAGCCTCCATGTCGTTCCGTTCCAGACCGCCGTTTGGCGCCGCGCGCATGACGCTCGGCGTCTGCGCTTCCGCGCTCATCACCGCGTGCGCCTCCACCACGCCCGCGGAGAAGTCCCCGCCGGCCCAGGCCGCCGCCACCCCGGCTCCGGCCGCCCCCGCCGCTCCCAAGCCGCACTTCGGGAGCTTCGGCGTCGACACGCCGGGCATGGACACCTCCGTCGCCCCCGGCGATGACTTCTACCGATACGTCAGCGGCAAGTGGGCGGACGGCGCGGTGATTCCGCCGGACCGCTCCTCCTTCGGCATGTTCACGCGCCTGGCCGAGGACGCCACGAAGCAGACGCGCGACATCCTGGAGGCCGCCGCGAAGTCGGACGCCCCCGCTGGCAGCGAGGAGCGCAAGCTGGGTGACTTCTACGCCAGCTTCATGGACGAGGCCGCCATCGAGGCCAAGGGCGCCACGCCGCTCAAGCCAGAGCTGGACCGCATCGCCGCCGTGGCCAACCGCAAGGCCCTGGCCTCGCTGCTGGGCACCACGCTGCGCAGCGACGTGGATCCGCTCAACACCGGGCAGGCCACCACGGACCGCCTCCTGGGCCTCTGGGTGGCGGAGGACCTGAACGACCCCAGCCGCTACGCCGCGTACCTCCTCCAGGGCGGCCTGGGTCTGCCGGACCGCGACTTCTATCTGAAGGACACGCCGCGATTCAAAGAGGTGCGGGAGAAGTATCAGCAGAACATCGCGACCCAGCTGAAGAACGCCGGCATCCCCGACGCGGAAGCGAAGGCCCGCGCCATCTTCGGCCTGGAGACGAAGATCGCCCAGGCCCACTGGTCCGCGCAGGACACGCAGGACGTGGAGAAGGTGAACAACCCCTGGAAGCAGACGGACTTCGCGAAGAAGGCGCCCGGCATGGACTGGGCCGCGTACTTCGCGAGCGCCGGGCTCGCGTCCCAAAAGGACTTCATCGTCTGGCAGCCGTCCGCCATCACCGGCATCGCGAAGCTGGTGGGCAGCGAGCCCCTCCAGACGTGGAAGGACTACCTGGCCTTCCACGCCATCATGCAGGGCACCCCGTACCTGTCGAAGGCCTTCGTGGACGCGGGCTTCGACTTCAGCGGGAAGACGCTCTCCGGCGCGCAGCAGCTGAGCGACCGCTGGAAGCGCGGCGTGAACTTCTCCAACTTCGCCATGGGCGAAGCGGTGGGCAAGCGCTACGTGGAGAAGCACTTCCCGCCCGCCGCCAAGGCCGAGGCGGACCTGATGGTGCGCAACATCCTGGCCGCGCTGGGCCGCCACATCGACGCGCTCGCGTGGATGTCTCCGGAGACCAAGGCCCGCGCCAAGGAGAAGCTGGGCACGGTGCAGGTGGGCATTGGCCACCCGGACACCTGGCGTGACTACTCCGGCCTGGAAATCATCAAGGGAGACGCCTTCGGCAACGCGGAGCGCGCGGAGCTCTTCGAGCACCAGCGCAACCTGGCCAAGCTGGGCAAGCCCGTGAACCGCATGGAGTGGTTCATGACGCCCCAGGAGGTCAACGCGCTCAACTCGCCGCAGCAGAACTCCATCATCTTCCCGGCCGCCATCCTCCAGCCCCCGTTCTTCGACCCGAACGCGGACCCGGCCGTGAACTACGGCGGCATCGGCTCCGTCATCGGCCACGAAATCGTCCACAGCTTCGACGACGTGGGCGCGCAGTTCGACGCGAAGGGCAAGCTGTCCAACTGGTGGACGCCCAAGGACCTGGAGCAGTTCAAGGCCGCGGGCAAGGCGCTGGCCGCGCAGTACAACGCGTACAAGCCCCTGCCGGACATGAACGTGAACGGCGAGCTGACGCTGGGCGAGAACATCGCCGACGTGGCGGGCGTCTCCATTGCCCATGACGCCTACGTGATGTCCCTGGAGGGCAAGCCCGCGCCCACGCTGGACGGCTTCACGGGCGAACAGCGCTTCTTCCTGGGCTTCGCGCAGGTGTGGCGCAACAAGTTCCGTGAACCGCTGTTGCGCCGGCTGCTCGTGACGGACGGGCACTCGCCCGGCATGTTCCGCGCCGCCACCGTGCGCAACCTGGACGCGTGGTACCCGGCGTTCGACGTGAAGCCGGGCCAGGGCCTCTACCTGGCGCCGGAGCAGCGCGTGAAGGTCTGGTAGTCCGCTTCCCACCTGCACCGGGCGCACGAAGGCCGTGCGTCCGGTGCACCGGGGGTCCTCCTGAAAAACCATTGGGGACGAAACTTAAAAAGGCGCGATGCGACAATGTAGGAGTCAGTAGGCCGCTCCTCATCCCCCCGGAGGAACACCATGGAAATCAACCGCAAGTCGCCCGCCTCCATCGCCCCCACCGCCAACACGGCCACCTCTCGCGCCCAGGCGCCCAAGGCGAAGCCCCTGACGGTGCGTGACGGCTTCGACTCCCAGGGTGCGCGTCCCTCCAACTTCGTGGACCGCCCGACGGGCCGTCCCTCGACTCCGGGCGCCAGCGTGCCGGCGTCGGCCTTTGCCTTCGGCGGCGCCAACGTCGCGGTGAAGCCGGGCGCGAACAAGGTCGCCGACACGAAGGCGGTGGACCCGTCGCAGCCCAAGCCCAAGCTGACGGGCGAGCCGGTCATCGCGGTCATCGACGGCGGCGTGGACTACAAGCACACGGACCTGGACGACGCGATGTGGACGAACCCCGGTGAGGTCGAGGGGGACGGCATCGACAACGACGGCAACGGCATCGCGGATGACATCCACGGCTTCAACGTGGGCACCGGCAAGGGCGACCCGTTCAAGGGCGAGGGCACGGACCACGGCACGCACGTGGCGGGCATCATCGCCGCCGAGGACAACGGCGAGGGCAACACCGGCATCGCCGCGGGCAAGGCGAAGATTCTGAGCGTGGGCGGCCTGTACGACGGCGCGGACCTGCTCACCAACTTCGAGCGCTCGGTGGACTACCTGGTGAAGATGAAGACCGAGCACGGCGTGAACATCCGCGCCGCGAACGCGAGCTTCGGTGACTCCTACCGCGACGCCGCGTCCCAGAAGCGCTGGGAGGCCGCCATCCAGAAGCTGGCGGACGCGGACATCCTGCTGCTCGCGGCCACGGCCAACGGCAACGGCAGCAACATGAACAACGTGCCGGACATGCCCGCCAACGTGGACCTGCCCAACGTCCTCACCGTGGCGTCCATGGACCGCAACAACGACAAGCTGGCCCGCTTCTCGTCGCACGGCGACAAGGTGGTGGACCTGGCCGCCGTGGGCGAGGACGTGCTCAGCACCGTGCCCGGCAATGACTGGGAGGAGATGAGCGGCACCTCCATGGCGACGCCGACGGTGGCCGCCACCGCCGCGCGCATGTTCGCGGAGAACCCGGACCTGACGGCCGTGCAGGTGCGCGACCTCATCCTCAAGACGGTGGAGCAGGACGCGGACCTCAAGGGCAAGGTCATCACCGGCGGCAAGCTGGACATCCAGGCCGCCATCGACGCCGCCAAGGCCACCGTCGAGCCGAAGCCGGAGACGCAGCAGCCCGTCGCCTCGCGCTGAAAGAACCGCCTGTTACCTTCCGGGCCGGGTGCGCTGCGTGCGCGCCCGGCCCGTTGTGTTTCATCGGGTCAGGGAGTGAAGAGCTCCGTGGCGGACACAGGGCCTGCATCACCTTCGCCCCCCGTGACCATCACGTGGCCCGACAGCAGCAGCGTCGCCACGTGGTTGCTCCGGCCCACGCTGAGCCTCCCGGACGCGCGCCAGAGGCGCGTCCGCGGGTCGTAGACCTCCGTGCTGAACAGAAGGCCCGGGGCTGGATTGTCACCGCCCGTCACCAGCACCCGGCCCGAGGGCAGCAGCGTGGCCGTATGGGCACTGCGCGCCACGGACATCCGGCCGGCAGGGGTCCAGGTGCCCGAGCCCGGGTCATACAGCTCCGCTGTGGCGAGGATACCGGCATCGCCCTGCCCTCCCGTCACCAGCACCTGGCCGGACGGAAGCAGCGTCGCCGTATGGCGGTACCGGGTGACCGCCATGCCTCCCGTGTTGCTCCAGGTACCATCCGCCGGGTCATACAGCTCCGCCGTGGCGATCAGGTTGTCGAGCACGCGCCCGCCCGTCACCAGCACCTTGCCCGAAGGCAGCAGCGTCGCCGTATGTCCCGAGCGGGCCGTGGACAGATTGCCGGTGAAGTCCCAGATCCCTGACGCCGGGTCGTAGTGCTGCGCAGTGGGGCTGCCGCCGCCCGACAGCAGCACCCGGCCCGACGGCAGGAGCGTCACCGCGTGCTCCGAGCGGGGCGCGAACAGGTTGCCGGCGGAGGCCCAGGAGCGGGTCGCCGGGTCGTATAGCTCCGTCCCGGACGTCGGCCCCTTGTCGTTGGTTCCCCCCGCGACCAGCACCCGGCCCGACGGCAGCAGCGTGGCCCCGAACGACTGGCGAGCGGTGAGCATCTCCCCCGCGGAACTCCAGCTCTCGTTCTTCGGATTGAACAGCTCCGCCGACATCAGGGCGCCCGTGGCCGAGGCCCCCCCCGTCACGAGCACGTCCCCCGAAGGCAGCAACACCGCCACATTGGAGGCGCGGCCCGTGGACAGCGCGGCCGTGTCGCGCCAGGTGTCCATTCCCGGCGAATACACCTCCGCGGTGGCGAGCGAGGACGTCGTGCCATCCGTGCCACCCACCGCCAGAACCTTGCCCGACGTGAGCAGGACGGCCTCGTGCGAGCCGCGCGGAGCATTGAGCGCCACGGTCGAGGTCCACGCCTCCGTCTCCGGATCGTAGAGCCACGCAGAGGTGGACTCCCTACCGTCCGTCAGATGGCCTCCCGCGAGTAGGACCCTGCCCGACGGCAGCAACGTCGCCGTGTGCTGGCTGATGCCCATGGGCAGGCTGCCCGTGGCCTTCCATGCGCCCGTGGCC
Source organism: Corallococcus sp. AB045 (assembly GCF_003668895.1). Classification (NCBI taxonomy): domain Bacteria; kingdom Pseudomonadati; phylum Myxococcota; class Myxococcia; order Myxococcales; family Myxococcaceae; genus Corallococcus; species Corallococcus sp. AB045. Next base: position 1,324 of record NZ_RAWN01000130.1, on the reverse strand, counting down.
GGGTCGTAGAGCTCCGCGGTGGCGAGGGTTCCCGTGCCCATCAGGCTGTGGCCTCCCACCACCAGCACCTTGCCTGACTGCAACAGCGTGGTCGTGTGGCGGAAGCGATCCGAGGACAGACTTCCGGTGGCGGTCCAGGCGCCCGTGGCGGGGTCATAGAGCTCCGACACCGCGCGGGAGCCGCTCATGGTGAAGCCCCCCGTCACCAGCACCTTGCCCGACGCCAGCACCGTGAGCGCGTGTAGGGAGCGACCACCCACCATGCCGCCGGTGGAGCTCCAGGTCTCCGTGGCGGGGTCATACACCTCCGCCGAGGCGAGGCCCGCCCCCGAGGTATAGCCCCCCGACACCAGCACCTTGCCCGACGGCAGCAGCGCCGCCGCGTGATTGAAGCGGGCGATGGACATGGAGCCGGTGGCGCTCCAAGTGCCCGTCTTGGGGTCATACAGCTCCGCCGAGGCGGTAGTGGAGCCGCCCCCGTCGCCTCCCGTCACCAGCACCTTGCCTGAGGGCAGAAGTGTCGCTGTGTGCGCCTGGCGAGCCCGGGTCAGGGTCAATGAGGTGAACCACGTCAGTGTCACGGGATCGAACAACTCCGTGACGGCGCTACTCGCATGTCCCGTGACCAGCACCTGGCCCGACAACAGCAGCGTGGCGGTGTGTGACACGCGGCCCCTCAGCAGGATTCCCGTCGGTTGCCACGTGGGGCAGTCCGGGATGCCGACGGCGACGAAGGACGCCTCGTCCGACAGGTCCAGCGCGTTGGTGACGCTCACCGTGAACGACGCGACAATGCCGGGCTCCAGGCACTGCGGCGCCGTCCACACAATCTGGCTCGTGGTGGCCGTCTCCTGCGCGGCCCCCTGCGTCCCGACGCTCGCGGTCCAGGTGAAGCGCAGCGCGCTGCCCTGGGGGTCCTGCGCGGACACGCGGAAGGTGAGCCGTCCGCCGCCCTCCACGTAGTTCGACGCCGCGGGAGCCTCCAGGAACAGAGGGGGCCGCGACGTGCCCGCGTCACCGGTTCCAGCATCATCGGTGCCCGCGTCATGACCATCACCCGCGTCGCCCGTTTCTCCCGCGTCGGCGCCGCAGCGCTCCGGGTTGCGCAGGCAGAACTCCCGCCTCTCCTGATCGAAGTCGGTGCAGCCAGAGAGTGCGGCCAGCAGCCCGCCCATCAAGAGGATGCGAAGTGCGCGCGCGTTCACGGCCACCTCCCGGACACGAAGGCGGACGTCCCGTCCGTCCCCAGTTGAAGGCCCACCTTCTCCGCGGGCCCGCCCAGCAGGTACATGCCCGCGGAGAAGGTGGGCCTTCAACTGGGGAC
>NZ_RAWN01000129.1:0-29039 GCF_003668895.1 Corallococcus sp. AB045 | reverse complement strand
GGCCGCGGGGGCAGGAACCTCCGGGCCGGGGGGCTCGGAGAACAGCAGCCGGCCCTGGTCGTCCAGGACGCGGACCGCCTCCAGCGTGGGGTCCGTCTGGCGCAGCGTGCGCGCCAGCTGGGTGAAGCCGGTGAACTGCTCCAGCGCCATGCCCACGCGCAGGAACATCTCCACCGGCCCCTGGATGATCGCGCCCTGCGCCGCGAGCCGCTCGAACTGGAGGCGGGCGTCCCCGCGCCACGCCTCGCCCAGCCCCAGGGCGACGACCCCTCCGAGCGAGGCGGCCAGCACCAGGAGGAGGGCGCCAAGCCGGGCCCGGCGCAACCCGCGCCCGTGCCGGAGGGAATGGACAGACATGGTTCACTCGCGAATGAGCGGCTTCATGCGCCGCGCCCTGTCTCCAAGGACGGCCTGGCCCCTCCGGTGTGAACGGTTCACAAAGACATCCATGTCGCCGTCCCACGGGCATGCCCACACCCCAATTGCGTGCCTTTGTCTTTTTGTCTGTTTTGGTATCAATGTTCCTGCTGGCCCCCCGGGCCCGCGCGGAGCCCCCGCCGCCCACGGGGGCCACCGTCCTCCAGAGCCGCGACGGCCGGTCCACGCTGCGCGTGGGCATGGGCCTGCAGACGGACCTGCGGCTGACGCCCACCGACGATGGGCTCGCGAGCACCTTCCTTGTCCGCCGCGCGCGCATCAACCTGGCCGGCACGCTGGCGCCCTTCGCGGACGTGCGGCTCATCACCGACGTGGGCCTGCGTGACACGCCCCTCTACCAGGACGCGTGGCTGGAGTTGCGCGCCGCGCCCTGGCTGCGGCTGCGCGCGGGCCGGCTCAAGGTCCCCTTCGGTTACGAGTGGCTGGAGACCTCCTCCACCTTCCTGGACTTCGTCGAACAATCCCTCCTCTTCTCCCTGGTGCTGCCCCGGTACGACCAGGGCCTGGCGCTCCACGGAGAGTTGGGCGGCAACCGCGTGGAGTACTGGCTGGGCCTCTTCAACGAGGCGAGCAGCAAGGCGCGCGACGAGGATCGCGGGAAGATGCTGGCGGGCCGTATCGCCGTGGTGCCCGCGGAGGGCGTCTCCGTCGCGGTGAGCGCCACCCAGGCCCTGGGCGACAACCTGCCGGAGGAGGCGCGCGGCCGGCTGGCCACGGGCTTCTCCTTCCTGACGGCGCCCCAGTACAAGCTGACGTACGCCACGGGCGCCACGGGCCTGTTCGTCGTTCCACCTGAATGGCGCCTGGGCGCGGACTTCGTCTCCTTCCAGGGGCCCACGTCGCTGAAGGTGGAGTACGCCCGCTTCTTCTCTCCCTCCCGCGAGGGCTGGCTCACCGCCGCGGACCTGGGCAGGGAGGACCGGCGCGTGCACCTGGCGGGGCTGCGCTCCCAGGCCTTCTACGCGTCCGGCACGTGGGTGCTGACGGGCGAGAAGAAGCAGGAGCGGGGCGTGGAGCCGGAGCGGCCGTTTGATCCGGGCGCGGACAGGTACGGCGCGGGCGCCTGGGAGCTGGGGCTGCGCTACGGCTTCGCGCGGCTGCGCTTCGAGGGACTGCCCGGCCACGACGGGCCTTCCGAGGAGCGCCTCCAGGAGCTGACCGCCGGCCTCAACTGGTACCTCAACTCCAACACCCGCTGGATGTTCAACGCCAGCCGGTACGTCTTCGCCGGGGGGCGCGCGCCCTACGACGAGCTCCTCATGCGCATCCAGTGGTTCTTCTAGAGGGGAGCCCGGGGCCATGAGTCTGTTCTTCAAGCTGGGGGCCGCGACGGCGGCCATCCTGTGCTTCTCCATCGCGCTGGTCGTCCTGCTCAACTTCGCCAAGTTCGAGACGACGCTCGGGGAGCTCCAGCAGTCCCGGCTGCGCGTGCTGGCGCTGGACGCGAAGGCCTCCACCGAGGCGGCCATCGACCTGGGGCTGGCCCTGCCCGCCGTCCGCGACGCGCAGCAGATCCTCACCCGCGTGTCCGGCATGGACCCGGACATCCGGGGCGTCGCCATCCTCGACCGCCGGGGCACGGTGCTGTTCCAGAGCGGGCTGCACGCCACCACCCACCTGCCCGGCTCCGCCCGGGAGCGGGCCGCCTGGTTCGAGGCCGCCGCCGCCGCGCACGGCGGCACCTGGAGCCATTCGGACCGCGAGGCCCTGCTGGTGGGCGCGCCCATCCTCAACCCCTTCAGCCAGCCCGTGGGGTTGGTGCTCATCGCCTATGACCGCAAGGCGCTGGATGCGCGCGCGAGCGCCTTCCTCCACACCTTCGCCCGCCAGGCGCTGTGGCCGCTGGCCGTAGGCTTCGCGCTCGTCTGCGCCCTGATGTGGATGTTGCTCCGGCCGCTGGGCCAGCGCTTCCAGGCGATGGAGCAGGCCTTCCGGAACATGGACGGGCCGGCGCACGTGCCCCCGGCCGACGAGGCGCTGCGTGCCTTCGACGCGAGCTACCAGGAGGCCTCCCTGGCCCTGGCCCGCGCGGAGCGCTCTCTGGAGGGCCCGGCATGAGCCCCACCACGAACGACGGAAGTCTGTCCCGGGGCCGCATCTGGAAGGTGAGCCTGCTGCCCACGCTGCTCATCGTGGCGACGCTGGTGGCGGCGTCGCTCCAGGCCTCGCGCCTGTTCGAGGAGTCATTGCGGCCGGACCTGCGCGCCAAGGCGGAGACGCTGGCCCAGACCGTGGCGCTCCAGTTCCACCGCGCCGCGGACCTGGGCATCCCGGTGAACCGGCTGGGCGCGGCGGATGCCTACCTGGATGACGCGGCCCTGGGCCACGAGGAGATCCGCTACATCGGCTTCGCCTCGCCAGACGGCCACCTGCTGTACGCGTCCAGGGAGCTGAAGGCGAAGCCCGCGTCCTTCTTCGACAAGGTGATCAAGGCCCACGCGCTCGAGGAGGCGCGCGGTCTGGCGCGCCTGGACGGGGACCTGGACCTGGTCCACCCCGTGGAGTCGCGGGGACGCGTCATCGGCCAGCTGCACCTGGGCATCGACGCGACGTACGTCGAACAGCGGCTCCAGGAGATCCACACCGACATCCTCATCACCCTGTTCGTGACGGCGCTGGTCACCGTGGAGGTGCTCATGGCGCTGATGGGCCTGCTGGTCATCCGGCCGCTGCGGCTGTTGCGGCGCCTGTTGGAGCTGGGCGGCGCGGGGGACTTCACGCGGCAGGCCCGGGTGCGGCTGCACGACGAGGCCACCCGGGCGCTGGCCGCCGCGGGCAGGCTGGTGCGCGGCCTCAACCGCCGCCACGCGGCGCTGGACGAACGCGCGGCGCCGGAGCTGGCGACGCTGGGCGAGCGCTTCCGCTTCGGAGACCCGAAGGCCCCCACCGCGCTGGAGGAGCCCGGGACAAGCGACCTGCGGCTGCCGCTGTTCGTCTTCCTCTTCGGCTCGGAGCTGTCGCGCTCGTTCTGGCCGCTCTTCGTCAAGCGGCTGTACCAGCCCGGCCCCTACTTCTCCGAGAGCTTCATGGTGGCGCTGCCCATGTCGCTGTGGGTCACCGCGATGGTGGTGTGCACGCCGCTGGCGGGGCGCCTGCTCAACACCCGGAGCAGCCGCGTGGCGATGCTGGTGGGAATGGTGCCCGCCGGCCTGGGTCTGTTCATGACGGGCCTCGCATCCAGCCTCACGGAGCTCTTCCTCTGGCGCGTCGTCACCGCGGGCGGCTACGGCATCGTGACGGCCACGGCGCTCCTGCACGTGGCGCGCACGTCGAAACAGAGCCACGGCGCGCGGAGCATGGGCGTGTTCGTGGGCGCGTCCACGGCGGCCAGCGTCTGTGGCACCGCCATCGGCGGCATCCTCGCGGCCCGCATCGGCTACTCGGCGACGTTCGGGGTGGCCGCGGCGCTGGTGGGCCTGGCCATGGTGCTGGTGCTGCTGCTGGCTCCGGACCTGGGGCCTGTTCGGGCGCGGGAGGAGGGTGGGGCCCGCCCGACGGCGGCCTCCGCCTACCTGGGCATCCTCAAGCGCGGGCGCGTGCTGCTCTTCATCCTGCTGGCGGCCATGCCGGCGCGTCTGGTGCTGACGGGCTTCCTCTTCTACCTGACGCCCCTGCGCCTGCATGAGATGGGCTTCACGGAAGCCGCCATCGGCCGGTTGATGATGGGCTACTTCATCGTCACGGTGTTCGCCACGCCGGTGGTGTCGCTGCTGGCGGACCGCCATGGCTGGCACCGGGGGATGATGCTCGTGGGCGGCGGGCTCTCCGGGCTGGGCGTGCTGCTGTTCGCGTCGGCCGGCGGCTCGTGGCCGCTGTTGGCCGCGGTGCTGCTGGTGGGCCTGGGACAGGCGCTGGCGGCCACGCCGCTGCTCGCCAGCATCCCGCCGCTCTTCGCCGAGGAGTGCGCCGGGTTCGGCCTGGACTCGCTCCTGTCCGTCTTCCGGATGATCGAGCGCTTGGGCAGCCTCGTCGGCCCGCTGCTCGCCGCCGCGCTGCTGGGCGCCAGCGGCTTCGTGCGCAGCACCCACGTCATCGGCGTCGGGATGCTCGCGCTCACCGCGGGCCTCGCCGCCTACCTCTTCCTGCGTTCCCTTCCACCCACCACTCCCACACCGAAAGCCCCATGACCGCCACCCCCCAGAACCTGTTGAAGCTGACGCCCACGCAGCGCGAGCACCTGGACGTGTTGTTCCTCGCCCAGTACGCGCCGGACCCCGGAGCCCCCTGGCCCGAGCTGCACCCGGAGCACGGCGTGCTCCCGCGTTACAACCACGAGCTGTTCCACACGCTGACGGGACTGGGGCTGCGGTGCACGCCGTGCCGCTCGCTGGAGGACCTGGTCCACATCCGCAGCGAACCCAACTACGTCTTCACGCTGCTCAACCGCGCGCCGGTCCGCAACTCGGAGGTCTTCACGTCGGCGTTCTGCGAATGGTTGCAGGTCCCCTACCTGGGCGCGCCGCCCAACATCCGCGCGCTGGCGGAGGACAAGCACCTCACCAAGCTGATGGCGCGCTCGCTGGGCATCCCGACTGCGCCCTGGGTGACGTGCCCGGCGGAGGGGAAGCTGCCGCCCGCGCCGGACTTCCGGGGGCCGTGGATCATCAAGCCGCGCTTCGGCGCCGCGTCCGTGGGCATCTCCGAGGACAGCGTCCAGGAGACGGAGGCCGGGCTGCACGCGCGCCTGCGCCTGTTCCAGGACCTGGGCCAGGCCTGCCTCGTGGAGGCGCTGGTGCCCGGCCTGGACCTGACGGTGCCGGTGCTGGGCGGCGAGGAGCCCATCGTGCTGGGCGTCGCGGAGGAGACCTCCTCGCTGCCGCACGGCATCGTCACGCACCGGCAGAAGCGGATGCTGGACGGCGGGCGAGAACGCCGCATGGCGCCGCGGGGGCCGCTGGCTGAGACCCTGCGGACGTACGCGCTCCGGCTGTGCGCCGCGGTGCGGGACTTCGACTACCTGCGCGTCGACTTCCGCCAGCACCGCGACACCGGCGAGCTGTTCCTCCTGGAGTTCAACATCGGCTGCAACCTGGGCAGCCACGCGGCGGTGATGTTCACCGCGCGCGACGCGGGGCTCCAGCAGGCGGACGTCATCGAGCACATCCTGCGGCACAGCCTGGACCGGCAGGGCTGGATGTGGCGGAGCGCGTCCGCCCGGACGGAGGCGGGGCGATGACGGCCCGCGCCTTCCTCGCGGCGCTCGTCCTGCTGTCGGCGGCCTCCGCCTCCGCAGCGCCGTACCGCGTCTTCATGGTCATCCACCGCACCGGCGCGGAGGCGGACCAGGGCTTCCGGGACTACCTGCTCAGCGCGGGGCTGGAGGTGGAGTTCACCGTCCGCAACATCGAAGGCGACGCGAACCGGCTGCCGGCGGTCATCCATGAGATTCGCGCGCGGCGTCCGGACCTCATCTACGCCCAGAGCACGCTGGTGACGGAGGGGCTCGTGGGCCGGCTGGGCGAGGTGGACCCCGCGCGGCACATCACCGACGTCCCGGTGGTCTTCTCCATGGTGTCGGACCCCATCGCCTCGGGGCTGGTGACGCGGCTGGAGGGCTCCGGGCGCAACCTCACCGGCGCCATCCACGTGGCCTCGCTGCCCGTGCAGCTCAAGGCCATGCAGTCCTTCATGCCGCTCAAGCGGCTGGGCGTCGCCTACAACCCGTCCGAGCCGTCCCAGCGCAACATGTTCGACAAGCTCAAGCAGCTCACCGCGCAGGCGGGCATCGAACTGGTGGCGGTGCACCCGCTTGGCAAGGACGGGAAGCCGGACGCGGCGCGCCTGCCGGGGATGATGCAAGCGCTGGCGGCCCGGAGGCCGGACCTGGTGTACCTGCCTCCGGTGAACTTCTTCGCGCCGCACAGCCAGCTGCTGATGGACGAAGCGATCCGCCTGGGCCTGCCCACCTTCTGCGCCATCGAGGTGCAGCTGGAGGCGGGCGGCATGATGGGACTGGTGGCGCCCTTCTACAACGTCGGTGGCCTGGCGGGCTTCAAGGCCACGCAGATATTGCGTGAGCACCGCTCACCGGCGGAGCTGCCCGTGGAGACGCTGTCCCGCTTCTCCTTCGAGGTGAACATGCCGGCCGCGCACGCGCTGGGGCTGTACCCGCCCATGCACATCCTCAGGTACGCGCGGATCCGCGAGCGGTAGCGCGGGCCGCCTCCACGGTCCCCAGGTGCAGCAGCTCCTGCAGCAGGTCGAGCAGGAGCTGCTGTCCCAGGTCGTGGCCCACCGCGTGCGAAAAACAGTACGCCAGCCGCAGGGTGTCCCAGCGCTGCGCGAGGGTCGCGGGCGCGAGCGCGATGTCCGTCAGCCGCTGGCACAGCGCCTCCAGCGGCGAGGCCACCTGGGACCCGAAGGCGATGCGGCGCAGCAACTGGCGGGTCAGCTCCAGGAGGAAGGGCGCGTCCTCCCGTGACGCGTCCAGCGCCAGCGTCTCCGCCTCCGTCAGGTGGGCCTCCAGCCCCGCCGCCAGCAGCACCAGCTCCAGTACGCGGGCGTGCCGCGGGTGCGCGGGCTCCGCCGCCAGCGCGACGGGGGACAGGCCATCCAGGATGCCCAGGCGCATGTCGCGCGCCTGGGCCGGGGTCAGTCCCAGTTCGCGGCACAGCCGGGCCAGCGGCGGCTGCACCGGCCCCGGGTGTTCGCCGTGCGCGGTCGCGGCCCGCAGCGCCAGGCCGTAGGCCAGCAGGCGGTTGGGGGTGTCCGGCAGTCGCACGCGCAGCGACGCGAAGAGGGCGTCGCCCTCCAGCGGGGTGCCGGTCCGGCGCACCAGGCGCTCCGCGAGCAACTCGCGCCGCGGGTCGAGGACCTCCGGGTCGCCCAGCACGCCGCGCCAGGCCTCCCGTTGTCTCGCCTGGGTGAGGGGCTCCTTCGTCTGGATGACGAAGAGCACCGCGTCCAACAGCGCCAGGTCCCTTGCTTCACAAGCCTCTGAGATGTGCGTTCGGATCATGCCGCCAGGACGGCACCGGCGGCGAGGCTGTGATTCCCAGCGGAAATAAAAGAAGCCCCACGGGGCGGCTGCCCCGTGAGGCCTGTCGGAAGTCACCGGCCTTGAGCCGGGAACCACCGCATGCGTGTGATTACTTGAGGGTCCGGTTGACGCGATTCACCTCGTGGTCGTGGACCGTCACGGCGTCGAGGAGGAGGTTGGCGTAGGCCTGGGCCGCGGTGGCCGGCGTCTTGTTCACCCCGTTCGGCCCGTTGAGGAAGGCCTCGAGCGCGTTCACGCTGGCGCTCCAGTCCGCGTTCACCTGGGCGGCGCCCTTCTTCAGGCACTGGAGCCCGGCATCGAGGATGGTCTTGCAGTAGGCCTGCCACTGCGCGTTGCACGCCTGCCAGGCCTTGTGCTGCGTGGTGGTGGAATTGGGGGGCGGGTACAGGGGGCTCCAGGATTCGCCGCGGCCCAGGTGCGTGGAGGAGGCCGGGTGCCCGGTGGCCTCCATGAAGATGCTGCACGGGAAGCAGGAGGCGAGCTTCGTGGTCTTCTCGCCCACGGCGATTTCATACGGCGTGCCGGGGTTGTAGGGCGTCTTCTTGTTCGGGCTGTTGTCGTTGGCCAGCTGTTGGAAATGCACGTCGTAGATGGCCTGGATCATCCCGTGCGTGTACGCGCAGATGTCATGGCCGCGCTGGGGCGCCGGGCCCTCGAAGTGCATGCCCTGCTGCTTGAGCCCTGGCTTTGCCGGGTCACTGTTGTCCTGCTCGGCGGCGGAGCCGATCATCCCCCAGGGCTTGTCCGCGAGCGCCTCCGGGGGATGCCACCGCCGCCCGTAGGTGATGTCGAACGGCACGTTGTGCCGGAAGGTGCTCATCAGGCCGGTCTGGCCATCCGTCCGGCCATCGATGAACCCCGTATAAGCGCCGCGGCCCTGGTAGCCCAGCCTGTCCGCGGTGGCCGGGTTGGTGGCCATCCGGAACAGCTTGTCGGCATAGCCTTCCGGCAGCGGCGGGTTGTAGCGGTAGCGGTCGTTGGGGCTCTTGTCGCCACTGCCGCCGGTGATGCGGCCACCGGTCGTCCAGATGGGCGTCGTGCCCAGCTCCACCTTCTGGTCGGGCTTGAGCCCCGACGCCTGCAGCAACTGGTTGAGCTTCTGGATGGCGGAGAGGTGGGTGGGGTCCACCGGCTTCTCCCGCAGCGCCTGCTCGGTCAGCTTGTGGCCGTCCTCCACCTCGAAGTCGACCCGCGCGTGCCGCTTGTTCGCGTCCGCGTTCGTGAGACGGCTCCATGCCCACCCAAGGACTGCCGCCGTCATGATGACGTCCGCGTCCTTGGTGTATTGCGTACCCGGGCTCAGGATGCCCTGCTGTTTCACCAGGCTCATCGAAGACCTCTCCCTCTGGAGCTTTGAGCGCCCGCTCCGATAGGCGTTGGAGCCAGGACGCGGATCTGGAGCCCGTTGTGAAGGAGTTGCCTCGACGTCGCAGGCCTACGTCACGGAACAAGCGTCGGAGCGTCGACGCCTTGGACGCGCACCAGACTCTTCATCGTCTGGCTGTCGAACACCTGTGCCGTGCGGCCCGTCTCGTTCAGGGACACGATGAGCACCATCGCGCCCCGCGCTTGAAGCACCAGACGCTCTCCCTGCTGAGCGGCCAGTTGCTCGGGCGCCACCAGCGTCCCGTCGCGTTCCCAGCGCAGGGGGAGGCTCGCGAAGCTTGAATCATCCTCGGGATCCTTCGCGACCCGGTAGTGCAGGACCGCTCCCGGTGTCGGCAAGGTCCGCCAGGCCTCCTCCTCGGCCGGGTCTTCGATCAGCGTCGTCTCCAACGTGTGCGCCATGGCCTTGTCCGCGGGCTTTCCTGGCAGCTCGCTGGACGACGACAACGTCTGCTGAAGCATCTTCTTCGCGGCATCGAGCTCGCTGACGTCGGGTGCATCCTGTGAGCCGAAGCTGCTCACCTTGGTCTCGACGCGCTTCCACGCCGGTCCCTCCATCCGGTAGGCGAATGCGAGCCCCGGGGCGTTCTCACCGTTGGAGCTTCCAGCCGCGACCGGATAGCGCTGGCCTTCGAAGGTCAGGAATCGCGCACCCCCTTCGCCCGACTCCGGTGTGCGCTGAACGTAGACGTCCGCGATGAGCGCCTGGGGCCGGCCCTGTGTATCGAATCCCAGTTGCACCAGCGACGGCCCCTCCTTGCCCTCAACGGGCGCTCCGCCAGGCAGGGAGGAGAGATCCAGCTTCTTGATGCTCCTGGCCGTGAAATCCACGAGCCAGGCGAGGGGCGCGGTGCGCTCGCCCATGGCGGCGCTGAACGCGAGTCCCTCGGTCGCCGCGGGGTTCCAGGACAACCCTGTCTCATCGCACGCCGCGTCAAAGGCGAAGCGCTGGGGCTCCCCCATGGGGAGAGGTTGACGCACCCATGCACAGCGCTGGGGCCCCACGGATTCAAGGTACGACAAGGCTGGACCCAGCGCCGCCTTGTTCGCGGGCGCGGGAGCGGAGGCCTTGGCGGGCGCGGGAGCGGGTGCGTTCGAATCCGCCGTGGAGGGTGGATTGGATTTGCATCCGGACAGGGCAACCGTGAAGGCAACCAAGATGCGAGACCAGCGGTTCGAAGACATGGATTTCCTCTACCCAGGAAGCGCCTCCGCGCCTGGCCAGGGATTGGGTCTTGATGTTATACTAGTAAGAATTCCGCGAGGTTGTTGTATGACTCTACTCAATACGTCCATATCACTGTTCCTGCTGGCCGCCGCGCCCGCCATGGCGGACTCCGCGTCCCAAGGCCTGCGGTTGCACGAGGGCCACCCCGCGGGCTTCAAGGTGGACGGCGCGCTTGGTGAGTGGAAGGCGTTGCCTCCTTCGCTGTCCCTCGGGAGGGAGCAGCAGGTGGCAGGAACCTCGCAGGTCACATCGCCGCAGGATCTTTCCGCCCAGCTGTGGGTGGCGGTGGGGCCTGAAGGACTCGCCGTGGCGGGCGAGGTGCGCGACGACCGCGTGTTCCTGTCCGCCACGCCCGAGCAGATCCACCACGACCACCTGGAGCTGTGGCTGGCCCTGCCCCAGCCCGAAATGCCGCCGCTCGCCTTCGTCAACCAGTTTGGAGAGCACCCGCTCGCGACCGTCGACGCCTGCGATGATTCGGAGGTCGTGACCTCGGGCGACCCCGCGGCGTGCCGCGCCTGGTGGAAGAAGCAGACGGAGCGCCGCAAGCAGCTGGTGCGCCCCTTCATCGCCCAGTACGGGCTGATGTCTGGAGGGGTGGTGCATTTCGGCAAGAAGGGGACGGTGGGCGCCGTTCGCTACGAGTTGATGGAAGGCGGCTACCGCTTCGAGGCGCTCATTCCCGCGAGCGCCTTTCCCCGCTCGGCCGAGGCCCCGCTGCGCGACCTCAAGGTCCTGGTGAGCCTGGTCGATAACGACGAGAACAAGAACAAACTCGAAACATTCTTGTCGTCCGTCAAGGGCCAGCGCTTCGGCGATCCCAGCACCTTCCAGGCGGTGAAGCTCGCCCAGCCACTGCGCTTTGGCGCCTGGCCGGAGTTGTTCGAGCGGGCCTTGAAGGCCAATGAGCGCAGCTCCTATCAGCCGGGGCCAGACGTGCGAACGTTCGAGGTCTGGCTCAATCCCGCCAGGGGTTATCAGTACTCGCCGGAGCTTCCGAGCCCGGAGGTGGTGAGCGTCGACCTCTCCAAGATGGAGCCCCAGGCCTCGCTCAACGACATCGAGGTCTTGACGGTGCCCGCGCAGGTGGAGCCCACCGGGAGCCTGGGCCACTGGCTGGTGTCCCGCCGCGACAAGGCACTGCTGGACACGCGATACAGCGGCACACGAACCGTGCTCAATACGCGGCGCCCCCCTGGACTGCACCTGCTGCTGGTGACCGAGGGAATCCAATCGCTCCTGGGGACCGGGACCTGCGGTGCCTGCCCCATGGTGTCCTTCGAGGTCGTGCCCATGGACGAGCGCGGCAGGTTCGCGCAAGCCATGTCGCTGGAGGGCGCCGCGAGCCAGGGTGAGAAGGTGGAATGGGATGCGTCGCTGGACCTGTCGCGCATCGACGCCTTCATCCTGGGAGCGGAGGGCAAGTCCAGACAGCTCGACGCCCGCTATACGTGGAACCCCAAGACGGGACGCTACGACGAGAAGCGCTTCGAGCCGCCCGCCACGCCGTAGCGCGGCGCGGCGCGGGGGCTTGGAAGGCCCGAAGTAAGTCATGCAGCAATAAAAGGGAGGGGACTGCAGTGACCTATCGGATCGCGAACTCGCTCGACCAGCTGCGAAACGAATTGAACCGGTGTGCGCCCTCGCGCAGCAAGTCGTGTGATGGCTGGATTGGCGATGCCGCCCATGCAGCTCGCGAGAGTGATCACAACCCCTGGGTGAAGGATGGCGCCACGGGGATCGTCACCGCGTGTGACTTCACGCACGACCCCGCGGGCGGCGCGAACATGGACAACTTCGTGGCGCAACTGCTCGAGCGCCGCGATCCCCGCATCAAGTACATCATCTGGAACGAGAAGATCTGGCGTTCCTATGCCAGGCGTGACGTGGCTGCGTGGGCCCCGCAGCGCTACACGGGGCAGAACCGCCACACGAAGCACGCTCACGTCTCCGTGAGTGAGAAGAAGACACTGTACGATTTGACCACGTCCTGGGGCATCACGCGGATGTTGAAGGTCGAGGGCACCAAGAGCGTTGCCCCCCCTCTTCAGCCTGAGCAAGAGCCCGCGCAGCCTGCCCGGCCCGCCACGGCGCTCACCGTCGAGGCCTACCGCGACGGCATGACCCTGGGGGCGCGAACGCTGAAAGAGGGCCTCGCGGGCAGCGATGTCAAATGGCTCCAAGCGAAGCTGGGGGTCCGCGCGGATGGTCTCTTCGGGCCCATCACGGATGACTCCGTCCACGAGTGGCAACGCGCACATGGCCTGGTGGCGGACGGGCTCGTGGGGCCCCTGACGTGGAAGGCGCTCCTGAGCGGGCAGTCGCGATTCGCGAGCAGCACCCCGAGCGCGGGGACGAAGCCTCGGCCTCTGGCACAGGTCCATCCGCCGGCCGCCGCGACTCCGGGGGCTGTCGCGGGCAAGTACTTCACCCGGAGTGGGCGTCAGTTTCCCAGCCGTGATGGATACCCGCTCTTTGCCCAGGGGTACAACAGCGCCACGGGGAAGGACGAAACCTGGGGCGGCATCGTCATCGCGAGCAAGAGTGGGAAGAACGTCCGTCAGATTGGCTGCGCCATGACCGCGGTCACCATGGCGGTCAGTGGCATCACCGGGCAACTGTATACACCGGCTGACATGGCTCAGTTCCTGCTCAAGAACCACGGTTTTGGTTCAGGCGGAGACATCCTCGACTGGGACAGGTTGGGCCGGATCGCAAAGCCAGAGGTGGACCTCAAGCGCCTGACGGGTTTCAAGGCTCCGGAGATTGACCGGGAGCTGGCCGCGGGCCGGCCCGTGGTCGTCCATGTGGACTACTACACGCGGAACGGTGGCAAGTCCCAGGACAAGTACGACGGCAAGGGGGATCACTGGGTCCTCATCACCAGCCGTACCGCGAACAATCACTACCAGGCCAGTGATCCCGCCGGTGGCAAGTTCTTCACGCTGCACGCGATGAAGGATGGCCGGCTGGAAGGCGACGACCCCACCAAACGTGGCACTCGCTACCGCACCGTCGGCAACGCCGTCACATTCAGCCGGGGGCTGGACCGAGCGCGATGGATGGCCGACCTGGTGAAGGCCACGGCTTCCGTGGCGAGCCTGGCCGGGCAGCCCAAGCCCAAGGTGGTGGCTCCAGTTGCCAGGCAGCCCGCTCCCTCCACGGTCCGCCCTGCCACGTCCAAGGTTTCCCTGCCTTCGTTCCACGGGGCGGACAAGTGGGGGACCGTCCGGGCCATCCGGGAGGAGTGCATCCGCCAGGGCGTGAAGCTGCCGACCCAGATTGCCTATGTCCTCGCCACGGTGGAGCACGAGACGGGCGACACCTTCAAGCCCATCGAAGAGGCCAGCTACATGACCAAGAAGGAGGCCGACGCGTACCTCAGGGGCAAGAAATACCATCCCTATCACGGGCGCGGTTACGTGCAGTTGACGTGGAAGCGCAACTACCAGAAGTACAGTGACATCCTCGGTCTGGACCTGGTCCGTCACCCCGAGCTGCTCTTGCAGCCCGATGTGTCGCTCTTCATCCTGGTGCACGGGATGAAGACGGGGGCGTTCACCTCGAAGAAGCTGTCGGACTACCTCACGGCGTCCCACGCCAATCTGCATGATGCCTTCCGCCGTGCACGCGCCATCATCAATGGCACGGACAGGGCATCCGCCATCGCGGATCTCGCCATGGCCTGGATGAAATCCAACGAGCTCAAGAGAGTGGCGTAGGGCATCACGCCAGCTCGCCGCATCCTGGCGTTGAGGAAGAACGGGTGGCCGGAGCGGCGCGCGGAGGCATCAGGGGGCAGCGGGCCGGGTGGGTGGCACGCAGGTGTTGAGGGAGTAGGGGCGGCTGCGCGCGCACCAGTCCGGCCGGCCCGCGCCGGTCCAGGAGAGGACGAGGTCGGAGGCACCTCCTCCCTGGATGTCTCCAGGCCAGGTCTCCACGCGTTGGAGGCCCTGGTCCGCGCTCCAGCGGTGCAGCTCGATGGGCGGCCCGTCGTGGAGCGTCGAGAGCACGAGCGCCACCGTGTGCTCGGGGCCGCAGAGGACCCGGGGCACGTGGCGCGGGCCCCGGTAGACGGTGGCGCGGTGGACCTCCGTGCCCTGTTCAATCCACACGTGCTCCAGGTGGGAGTCCCCGCTCTCCCCGGTGGGGCCGGAGAGGACGAGCTCCGCGTCGCCGCACCACTCCTTGACGCTGGTCTGGGCGGGCAGCGTCGCGCGGACCGCTCCAGAGCGCGTGTCGACGAGCAGGCTGTCCCCCTGCATCACGTTCACGAGGGCCAGCTCCCCGTGAGGGCTCGCCGAAGTGAAATAGACGCCCTCGATGCGCCGGGAGCCCGCCGTCATCACGGAGTCCACCCGGCAGGAGTTGTTCTCCCAGTCCATCCACTTGCAGGTCCTCACGTGGCGGACGGTGGCGGAGCCCACGGCTTCGGTGCTGTCGGACTCCACGCGCCGGCCACACGCCGCCGCGAGCAGCAGGCAGGAGAGGAGGGCGGCACGGTGGGGAAGGGGCTTGGGGCGCGGAGGCGCTCCTTGGCCTGGGACTCCTGGTTTGAGCTGAGGCGGACGCCCCGTAGGATGAGAGCCTCGTCGGTGTCGGCGATTCATGGAGGAATCATGTCAAAAATGCTCAAGGGATTGTTCGCGGCGGTCCTGCTGGTGGGCTGTGGTGGCACGGAGGCGGATGTGGATTCGCCGGCCGAGCTCGCGTCCCGGGAGGACGCCATCAACGTCTGTAACGTGGGGGCCGCGCCCTATTCCCTCTGCAATGGGGGCAACGGGGTCTGCGTCTATCCTTCGGCGAGCAGCCGCAACGCGGATTGCCGCCCGAAGTGTGGCCTCGCGTGTGGAACCAGCGCCGACGAGTGTTGCATCGGCTATGGCCCCCTCAATTTCTGCGAGATGAACCGGGGCTGCGGCGGCGGGCAGGGGCCCATCATCGACTGAGCTCCGGGCCATCAGGAGCGACCCGTTGGGGCACGCCGCGGTCCGTCTCCGCGACGTGCTTGCCCTGAACTGGCGCCAGCATAGAACACCATTCAGAACCTCTGTGCCGGCGTACCAGGCCCTGGCTTCAGCACGCTCTTCACCCCCAGCTCGTTGCCGAGTATCCAGAAGAGGTCGAAGAGTTGCTCCAACTCGAAGGAGATTCCTTCGCCTGCGCGTGGGGCGAGCGGGTCGCGGTCCCCGATGCCCACGGTGGGATCCGGCACCCGGCCAAAGGGGGGAATGCTCCCGCCCTCCACCGGTGCCTCGCGTAGCGCCTCGGAGTGGGCCCCGCGACACAGGATGTGCAGGGCCACCGTCGAACTCATTCAGGCCAAGCCAAGCGGTCGCGCCCCCACCCGCGACAGGGGCTCCTCGCCCCCGGAGCACCAGGCGGTCGCTCTCCCTCCGCCGCGGCGGTTGCGCCTCCGCGCCCCGGGCGCCAGCGTCAAGAATTGATCATGAGGCATACGGGAGCCAACGCAATGGCGGAACAAATCACGCAGAAACAGAAGGCCCAGAAGCCTGTCGTCCCGGCGCAGCTGGGAATCCAGACGAACCGCAGGATCGAGGACCACGCGCTCATCGGAAACATGCGCTCGGCGGCGCTGGTCGCCCGGGACGGGACCATCGACTGGTTGTGCTTGCCAGACTTCGACTCGGACGCCTGCTTCGCGAGCCTGCTCGGGACGGAGGAGAACGGCGAGTGGGCGCTCGCACCGAGGGAGCCCATCCAGAAGATCACCCGCCGCTATCGGAAGGACACCCTGATCCTCGAGACGGAGTTCACCTGCGCCTCGGGCTCCGTCCGGTTGATCGACTTCATGCCCGTCAGCCAGGAGTTCCCCAGGATCGTCCGGACCGTCGTGGGGGTGAAGGGGACGGTGGCGATGCACTCGAAGCTGACGCCACGCTTCGCCTTCGGCCGCTCCATCCCCAGGGTGGAGAGCGTGGGCGGCTCGCTCCGTGCGTTCGCCGGCCCTGACGCGTTGTTCGTCCGGCGCACGGACAGGGATACCGCGTCCCCGCTGGTCTCGAACTTCGAGGTGACCGAGGGCCAGCGGTTCTCCTGGGTGATGAGCTGGAACTACTCGTGGTTGGATCAGGTCCCGCCGAACCTGGATGCGGACCAGGCCGAACAGGAGACCCACCGCTACTGGACCCAGTGGGTGTCGAAAATCGTCCCGCCGCCGAGGTACCGCGACGAGGTCGTCCGCTCCCTCATCACCATCAAGGCCTGCAGCTACGAGCGCACGGGCGGAATCGTGGCCGCGCCCACCACGTCGCTCCCGGAGACGCCGGGAGGCGAACGCAACTGGGACTACCGCTTCACGTGGCTGCGCGACGCCGTGCTCGCGCACAACGCCCTGAACCGCGCGGGCCTGAGCGATGAGGCGTCCTCGTTCTGGAAGTGGGTGATGCGTGCCATCGCGGGAGACCCCGCCCAGATGCAAATCATGTACGGAATCCGAGGCGAGCGCCGCCTCACGGAGTCCACGCTGGACTGGCTCGACGGCTACGGTGGCGCGAAGCCCGTGCGCATCGGCAACGGGGCCTACAACCAGTTCCAGCTCGACGTGCTCGGCGAGGTGGCCGCGGTGCTCTACGCGGGCGCGAAATACTTCGGCGAGGTCGGCCCCGTCGCGCAGCGCGCGCTGCTCAACGTCGCCGAGCACGCGATGAAGGTCTGGCAGAATCCCGACAAGGGCATCTGGGAGATGCGCGGACCCAATCGCCACTTCACCGCCTCCAAGGTGGCCGCGTGGGCGGCGCTCGACCGGGCCATCAAGGCCTCGGATGAGACGAAGATGTCGGCTCCGATGGAGCGGCTGCTGGAAGCCCGAGAGAGCATCTTCGAGGAGGTCTGCGCGCAGGGGTTCAATCGCGAGCTGAACAGCTTCGTGCAGTACTACGGCGGCAAGCAGATGGACGCGAGCCTGCTCTACATCCCGATGACCGGCTTCCTTCCGGCAACGGACCCGCGGGTGGTGGGCACGGTGGAGTGCATCGAGCGCGAGCTGCTCCAGGACGGGCTGGTGCTCCGCTTCAAGCCGGACGCCTCCGGCTCCGTGGACGGGCTCAGCGGAGAGGAGGGCACCTTCCTCGCGTGCTCGTTCTGGCTCTCCGACACGTACCAGATGATGGGGCGCTTCGAGGATGCCCGGCGGCTGTTCGAACACCTGCTGTCCTTGAGCAACGACCTGGGCCTGCTCGCCGAGGAGTACATGCCGAAGCTGCACGCGCAGTTGGGCAACTTCCCGCAGGCGTTCAGCCACTTCTCGCTCGTCAACGCGGCCTACATCATCACCGAACCCCGCGCATGACGCGGCTCCCGGGCGTTCTTCGAAGGCCCGGGAGCTTCATGGCGCGAGCCCTCAGTCCTCAGTCCGGCCAGGTCCAGTCCGCGACCTCGGGCCGGTCCCGGCCGTGCTCGTGCGCGTAGGCCAGGTTGTCGAGGATGGCGTTCTTCATCTCCTCCTTCAGGTGCCCCGCCTTCGCGTGCAGCCCGGGCACGCGGTCGATGACGTCGATGACCAGGTGGTAGCGGGACGTCTCGTTGAGGATCGCCAGCTCGAAGGGCGTGTTGATGTTGCCCTTCTCCCGGTAGCCATGCACGTGCAGGTCTTCGTGGTCGATGAAGCGATAGGCCAGCTTGTGGATGAGTGACGCATAGCCGTGGAAGCTGAAGATGATGGGCTTGCCCGGCGGGAACAGGCCCTGGAGCTCGCGTTGAGTGGACCCGTGCGGGTGATCCGCCGACGACTGGAGCTTGAACAGGTCGACGACGTTGACGAAGCGCAGCTTCAGGTTCGGTGCGCGCGCGCGCAGGATGGAGGCGGCGGCCAGGGCCTCCTGCGTCGCGACGTCACCGCAGCAGGCCAGGATGACATCCGGCTCCGCGTCTTCGTCCGTGCTGGCCCGCTTCCAGATACCGAACCCCTTGGCGCAGTGGGCGACGGCCTCGTCGATGCTGGTGAACTGCAGGTGCTTCTGCTTGTCCGCGACGATGACGTTGACGCAGTCGGTGCTGCGCAGGCACTGGTCCGCCACCACCAGCAGCGTGTTTGCATCCGGCGGCAGGTAGATGCGCGTGACCGTGCCGGACTTGTTCGTCACCAGGTCGATGAAGCCCGGGTCCTGATGGGAGAACCCGTTGTGGTCCTGACGCCACACCGTCGAGGACAGCAGGATGTTCTCCGAGGCAACGGGCGCCCGCCATTTCACGTGGTTCTTGCTGATGTCCAACCACTTGGCGTGCTGGTTGAACATGGAGTCCACGACGTGGGCGAACGCCTCGTAGGTGTGGAAGAGGCCGTGGCGCCCCGTGAGCAGGTACCCCTCCAGCCAGCCCAGCAGCGTGTGCTCCGACAGCATCTCCATGACGCGGCCGTCCCGCGCGAGGTAGCCCCCGTCGGCATCCTCCGGCACCATGCTGGCCATCCACGTCTTCCCGCTCACCTCGTAGATGGCCTGGAGCCGGTTGGAGGCGGTCTCGTCCGGACCGAAGACGCGGAAGCTCGTCGGGTTGTCGCGCATGATGTCGCGCAGGAACTCGCCGAGCGGCTTCGTGTTCTCATGCAGCGTGGTGCCGCGCGTGCCGACCTTGACCGCGTAGTCGCGGAAGTCAGGCAGCCTGAGCGCCTTGCGGAGCAGGCCGCCGTTGGCGTGGGGGTTCGCGCTCATCCGCCGGGCCCCCTTGGGCGCGAGCGACCGGAGCTCCGGCATCAGCCGTCCCTCCGCGTCGAACAGCTCCTCGGGCCGGTAGCTGCGCATCCAGTCCTCGAGCGCCTTCAGGTGCGCCGGGTTGCCTCGCACGTCGCCGAAGGGGACCTGGTGTGAGCGCCAGGTTCCCTCCAGCTTGTGCCCGTCCAACTCCTTCGGACCGGTCCAGCCCTTGGGCGAGCGCAGGATGATCATGGGCCAGCGCGGACGCGTCGGAGTGTCCGTCAGCCGTGCCGTCTTCTGCAGGGCGCGGATCTCCTCGACGGCCTGCTCCAGGGTCTGCGCCATCTTCTGGTGCATCTGGGCCGGGTCGCTGCCCTCGACGAAGTAGGGCTTGTAGCCGTAGCCGACGAACAGCGCCTCCAGCTCCTCCGGGCTGATGCGGGAGAGGATGGTCGGGTTGGCGATCTTGTACCCGTTGAGGTTCAGGATGGGCAGCACGGCGCCGTCCCGCACGGGGTTGAGGAACTTGTTCGAGTGCCAGGCCGTCGCGAGCGGCCCCGTCTCGGCCTCGCCGTCACCCACGACGCAGGCGACGATGAGGTCCGGGTTGTCGAAGGCCATGCCGTACGCGTGGGAGAGGCTGTAGCCCAGCTCGCCGCCTTCGTGGATGGAGCCTGGCGTCTCCGGGGTGACGTGGCTGCCGATGTGCCCGGGGAAGGAGAACTGCTTGAAGAACTTCCGCATCCCCTCCGCGTCCATGCTCTTGTCCGGATAGACCTCCGAGTAGGTGCCCTCCAGGTACGCCGGCCCGAGCACGCCCGGGGCGCCGTGGCCCGGCCCGGCCACGAAGATGACGTCGAGGTTCTGCTCGACGATGAGCCGGTTCAGGTGGACCCAGGTGAACGAGAGCGCCGGGCTCGCGCCCCAGTGGCCGAGCAGCCGGTGCTTCACGTCCTTCGGCACCAGGGGCCGGTGCAGCAGCGGGTTGTCCTGGAGGTAGATCATCCCCACCGCCAGGTAGTTGCACGCCCGCCAGTACGCGTTCATCAACTCGACTTCCCGGGCGGTGAGCGGTCCTCCGCCCCGGGTCCGCTCGCGGCCTGGAGCGGAGGGCCCCTGGCCGTGCTCCCTGGCGGACAACGGCGACCCATACTCCGACGCTTCCGTTCCTTCGGGGTGTGCCATGACATGCCTCCCATCAGTGGTGGGTGTGGAGTGTGGATTCGGATGGGGCGAAACCCGCTTCGCCCTCCATGTCCGCGCTGTACGCGCCCTGGGCCGCCGCGCTGTCGCACCAGGCGCGGTGGTGGAACGCCCGCTGGGCGGCGGGCACCTGCGCGCCCTGGCCCCGCCAGGCTTCGAGCGCCTCGTCCTGCAGCGCGCGTCCGTAGGAGAAGCTCAGCGTCCAGGGCTTCGGGCCTTCCAGCGCGTTGATGGCGTTGAGGTGCTCCGTGGCCAGGACCGCGTCCTGTCCGCCGGACAGGAAGACGATTCCGGGGACCGCGGGCGGCACGTGGCGCGTCAGGACGCGCAACGTCGCCTCCGCCACCTCCGCCACCGGGACGTGCCTCGCGAAGCCGTGGCCAGCGGTGATCATGTTCGGCTTGAGCAACATCCCTTCCAGGGACGCCCCCGCGGCGAAGAGCTCATTGAAGACCGCCTGCAGCACGCGCCCCGTCACGTCCTCGCATTGCTCGAGCGCGTGCGCGCCCTCCATCAGGACCTCGGGCTCCACGATGGGCACCAGGCCCTGCTCCTGGCAGAGGACGGCGTAGCGCGCGAGCGCATGTGCGTTCGCGTGGATGCACGCCGCGGTGGGCAGCCCGGCGCGGATGACGAAGACCGCGCGCCACTTGGCGAAGCGCGCGCCCAGCTCGCGGTACTCCTTGAGCCGCTCGCGGAGCCCGTCGAGCCCCTCCGTGACGGACTCTCCCGGCGCGCCGGCCAGGGGGTGGACGCCGGCGTCGACCTTGATGCCGGGGATGATGCCGCGGTCCGACAGCAGTTTGACCAGCGGAATGCCAGCCGCGCTGTGCTGATGGATCGTCTCGTCCTGCATGATGGCACCGCCGATGAACTCGGTGATGCCGGGCGTACTGAAGAGCAGCTCCCGGTAGGCGCGGCGGCTGTCCGCGGTCGACTCGATTGCGCGTGCGGTCAGGCGCTTCGTGATCGTGGAGACAGTCTCATCCGCCGCCAGGATGCCCATTCCGTTTGCAATGATGGCTCGCGCGGTTTCACCGAGCCCTGGCATCGTCGGCATGTGTTCCTCCCATTCCCTGGAGGGAAACCTGAGGGCGTCCCGATGCGCAGACAACTGGCGGTGGGGCGCCTGGCAACGGGTCTGCCTTTGAGCACCGGGCTGGATGGTGCGGCCCACGTCGCGATGCCATCTTGATGCAGGCCCCCACTGTCACGGATGACGCCCGGTGTGCGGACGCGGCGGCGAGCGGGCGGGCGGGCAGGCGGAGACAGCCATGACCATCAAGTTGCTCATCGCGGACGTCGACGGGACCATGGTGACGCGGGACAAGGTCCTCACCCCGCGAACCTGCGAGGCGGTCGCCCGGCTGCGCGCCAGCGGCATCCAGTTCACCCTGACGAGCGGGCGGCCGCCGCGTGGGATGGCAGCGCTGGTGGCCCCGCTGAAGCTCACCGCTCCCCTGGCGGCCTTCAACGGCGGCGTGTACGTCAAACCCGATCTCACGACGGTGCTGGCGCAGCGGACCCTGCCGCCCGCCATTGCCAGACAGGCCGTCGACTTCATGCTCCAGGCGGGCCTGGATGTCTGGGTCTACCAGGGGGTGGAGTGGTTCCTCCGCGCCCCCGAGGCCTTCCGCGTGGCGCGCGAGCGGAGCAACGTCGGGTTCGACCCGGTCGTCATCGCGGACCTGCACGGCGTGCTCGATGCAGTCATCAAGCTCGTCGGGGTGAGCGAGGACACGGCGCGGGTCGCGCGCTGCGAGGCGGAGCTCGCCTTGCGGTTGGGCACCGACGCGTCGGCGGCGCGTTCGACGCCCTATTACGTCGACGTCACGCACCCTGAAGCAAACAAGGGGATGGTCGTACGCGAGGCCGCGCGTCTGCTCGGGCTTCCCCTGGAGCAGATAGCGGCCATCGGGGACATGGCCAACGACCTGCCCATGTTGAGCATCGCCGGCATGGGCATCGCCATGGGCAACGCCAGCGCGGAGGTCCAACGGCCCGCGCGCCACGTCACGCGCACCAACGAAGAGGAGGGGTTCGCCCACGCGGTGGACACCTTCATCCTGGGCCAGCCGCCCCTCGCACGGACGAAGCTGGGGCTTCCGCCGCGCGCGCGCGCCTGCCTCTTCGGCCTCGACGGCGTCCTCACCCAGACCGCCAGCCTCCACGCCCGGGCCTGGAAGCAGCTGTGCGACTACTACCTGCGGCAGCGGGCGCGGTCCTCGCGGCAGCCCTTCATCCCCTTCGACCTGGTGCGCGACTACAGCCGCTATTTCGACGGCAAGCCGCCCCTGGAAGGCATTCATGCGTTCCTCGACGCCCGCGGCATCGAATTGCCGGAGGGCACGGTCCACGCGCTGAACGACCGCAAGGGAGAGCTCCTGGTGGAGCTGCTCCGGCAGGAGCGGGTGGAGACGTATGAGGGGACGGTCCGCTACGTCCAGGCGGCGCGCGCGGCGGGACTCCGGACCGCGGCCGTCTCCGCGAGCAGGCACGGCGCGGAGCTGCTCCAGTCAGCCGGCATCCCGGACCTCTTCGACGCGCGGCTGGACGCCACACAGCCCCCCGAGCTCTACCTCGCGGCGGTCCGGGCTCTCGGTGCCGACGCCGAGGAGGCGGTCATCTTCGAGGACACACCCGTCGGCGTCGCGGCCGCGCGGGCAGCCCACTTCGCCTATGTCATTGGCGTCGACAGGGTGGGCCTGCCCGCCGAGCTGCGCCGCCACGGCGCGGACCTCGTGGTGGCGGACCCCGCCGTCCTCCTCGGGCAGGACGAGGCCTCCTGAAGGCACGCCTCGTCCCACCTATCGCCCGAGGCGCGGGAGAAGAGATTGCTGGGCTTCTCGGGATGGAGGCGGCGGGAATCGAACCCGCACCGGGCGGTGCGAAACTCCCAGCAGGATCGCGCCCTTACCTCGCTGCCGCTCGGAGCGACCCGGATTCGATATCCCGCCGCATGACCTGTTGTCCCGCCGTGTTCCATCCCATGCCGCAGCTTCATGCGACATACGTGCAACATGGCGGGACTGGAGTTGAGCCTCCTCGCAGGCAGCGTGGCTAGTTCGTGCTGATCTCGTCCTGGGACACCTGGAGGCCACGGGGGCGCCGCATGCCCAGCTCGACCATCACCTCGCGGGATCGCTTCGCCATCTCGTGCAGCTCCGACACCGCTTCCTTCCGACCGTAGGCGTCTCCCTCTCCGAGCCAGCGGCGCAGGTCCGCCGCCAGTTCCCTCGCCGTTTGGTAGCGGGCTTCCGGGCGGGGCTGGAGGAGCTTGCGCAGAGCCAGGCCCAGTCCCTGCGGAAGCGGCTCCGTCAACGCTTCCAGGTCCGCTTGCGAGTAGGTCGCCGCGCGCCAGATTGCGTCCTCCACGCCAACAGGGCTTCCAGCGAGCCGAGCCCGCCTGACGGCACGTCGGACCCGCACGCGCTGCCTGACTGAAAGCGAGTCCTTCACCTCTTCGGTCAAGGCGTCAGGGGCATCGAGGAGGTTCTTCCCCGTCGCGAGTTCAAGCAGGACATTGCCAAGCGCGAAGAGGTCCGCTCTCGCATCCACGCGGCCCGTCAGGAGCATTTCCGGGGAGGAGTAGAACGCATCCCCCCTGCGGCTGGCGCACCGTGGACGAAACGCGGCCGGGCAGGTCCGACAGAGCGAGCCCGAAGTCGGAGACCTGCACGTCACCGTTCCAATCGACGAAAATGTGCTCAACGTCGAGCGCCCGGTGGACGATGTTGAGGGGGCGCCCCTGTTCGTCCTTTGCCTCGTGGGCATGCTCCAGGGCCTCGGCGACGCGCGCCCCGATATGGAGGGCGAAGAGGGGAGAGAACCGGCGACCGCACTCCCCCGAGAGCGTCAACAGGGTGTTGATGCTGTGCCCCGACGGATGCTCGGTGATGACGTACCAGCACCCCTCCGCCTTGTGCAGCCCATGGACACGGAGGATGCCCGGATGGTCGAGGTACGTCGCGAGGCGCACCTGCTCTTCAAGCTTCGCCCGTGCCCGCTTGATGCGAGGCAGCTCCATCAACTTCGGAACGCCCACAGCCTTGAGCAGCACCTTGCCTCTGATATTGCCCTCGGAAGTACGGCGCCGGGCCAGCAGGAGACTCAACCCGTGGTGGACCTCTCCCAGGTCTTCGCGGAACTCGTACTGGAAGCCATCCCGAGTGAAGAGAATCGCCCCGCGTGGAAGCCTGAACTCACTTTCCGACATGCTCTTTCCTCCTCTTCGCGCAGGCATCCGACGGCCGACGCGTCGTGGACGACGTTACCTGTGGGATGGGCCATTGTGGAACGACCCTGGGAGGTCATGTCGAGTTTGAGGAGGAGGGGACGAAATCAAGCACCTACCCACCACGTCGCCCGGGCGCGCTCAGGGCCAGCGGTCCACCACTGTCCCGGAGCCTCGATTGACCGCCATCACCTTGCCGTCCTTGAACGCCACGGCAGTTCCCTCGTGCACGAAGCAAATGGGGTACTCCTCCTGCCCCGGGAGCTTCACGCGGTCGTACCGGATGACGAGTGCCGGCCCCTCCGCACGCCCCATCTTGTCGGAGAGGTAATAAGCCTTGCCGTAGAAGCGTGTGCCCTTGGGGGCGACCGCCGCCTGCCGGTCATTGTTGACGCCTTTGGGGACCACCCCCACCACCTCCGCGCCAGCGGTGAACCATACATTGTCAAAACCCGCTTGGCGCTCATCGAGTTGAAGGGAGAATCTGTCCCCTTCCTCCCAGTGAAGTTGCTCCCGCATGGCCTCTTCCGCCCCAGCCGGGCAGGTGAAGCGCTCTGGACGGATCTGGGCACCCGGACAACCCGCCGCCAGCGCCGCGACGAGCGACAGCGACGCGCACTCGACGGCGGCAACGGACTTCTTCGGCAGGCGGGGCGCACGTCCTGGGGGCGAGGCTTCGGGGGCTGGGGTCTTCAAGGCGGATCCTTCCTTCGGGGTAGCAGAGATGGATGGCCCCGGGACTGTCACGGACGAACGGCCAGCAGGTGTCATAGCAGGAGGGGGTGTCTTGGGCGGTGCGGAATGGGTGGTGGCAGCAGGAGGGCGTGGGGCTACGGCGTCGCGTGACTTGGCAGGCCCGCCGGGGACGCTCCCTGACGAGCGCCAGAGGGCCGCGGCCATGACGAGCGCGACGATACAAACGACGCCTGCGAGCCACCTCCCCGCGCGAAGCGGTCGCTCCATCATGGCCACATGCCGCTTGAATGATTGCGGCGTGGAAGGCATTGCCAGTGCCGCAGGTGTTGGCCCTCCGTGACGTTGTTCAGCGGGTGGATGGGCCGGCACGTCATACTCAGCGGAGCGCTCGGCACGGAGATCCGCCAGTTCGCGGCGCAGCGCCTCGGTATCGACCGGACGCCCCTTGGGGTCTCGGGCCAGGATGGTCTCGACGAGGTCGCTCAGGGCCGCTGGCACCCGCGCATTCGCCAATCGAGGGGGCGGCGGTGGGAGGGCAGGGCTGTTCAAGTCGAAGCGCGGACGAAACTCCGTCGGGCGTGGGTCGGTCAGTAGTTCATGGAGCATGACGCCGACCGCGAAGATTTCGTCGGCGACCTGGAAGGCGTAGCGGGCCCGGTGCTCGTCCTTGTGCTCGCGCAGGAACTTGAACTGCTCGGGCGCACGATAGCGGTCTGTCCCTGGAGGCAACCCCCCATCCGTCAGGTCTTCGGCGAAGGTGTAGGTCGCGCAACTGAAATCGATGATGACGGGCTCACCGTCGCTCTTACGGATGAGCACGTTGGACAGCTTCAAGTCCCGATGCAGGATGCCCCGGCGATGCATGTATGCCAGCGCACCGGCGATCTTCTCGAAGACCCCGAGGATTTCGCGAACGGTCGGGTGCTTACGCTCCGCCCACTCTGCGAGCGTCCAGCCGTCCACGTAGTCGAGTGCGAGGTACAGGTTCCCACTCTCCGCCAGGCCGTACCCCTGCGGCCGGACGATGTGGGGGTTGTCCAGCATGAGCAGCGCCGTCAACTCCCGCAGCGTCCGGGCATGGGTCTGCTTGGGGTCGCCGCTGGACTCCCGGTGCTGGGCCACCTTGATGGCCCGGTGCCTGCCGTTCTTTTCGCCAAGGAAGACGAACGCAAAGCCTCCGTCACCGAGTGGCTTGGAAACCTGCCACCCGTCAATCAACGTACCGGGCGGAACGTGAAGCAGCGTCGCGCTCATTGGGCATCCTCCGCGGCGGGCTTCGGGAAGCGCACGTCTGGAATCGTGAGCCGACGCTCCCCATCACCACGCACCTCCAGGGTGAAGACGAGGTCTGCTTTCGTCTTGGGTACTTCCACGACCGCCAGCACTCGCCCGTTCTCCCCCGGAAGGATTGCACCCGGCTTCTCGGCTACGAGTCGCGCCCGCAGGGGCATGCCGACTCGCCCCACGAACATCGCTTCTCGTGGTGTCCAAGCGGGATGGTCAGGGCGGTTCACAATCTTCACGTCCGCCAGAATCCAACCGGCGCCCCGAAAGGCTACAATTGAGTCCAAAATCAACCCCTGCACAGCATCAAGCGTGCCTTTGCTGCTGGACGTCGTGACGCCCTTCGCGTCCACGTAGCCGAGTAGCACGAAGTCTTCCGGCCTCGGCGCCGGGACTTGAGCCGTGGGCTGGCAGGCCGTATTCGGCGGCTCAGGGCGCTGCACATCGATCCGAGAGTCCACTTCGGCCGGGTCGGTCACGAGCACGAACGCTGCCCGTGTCGGCGCTCGGCCGTCAGCGAAGAAGACCCCGATCTCTTGACGCTCGCCCGCAGCGAGATTGGCCACGGGCTGGACGATGACGGAACGCTCGCCCGCGTCCAGGACGCGGATCCGCGATTCATCAAAGGTCAGGGTCTTCTTCTGGATCGGCGAAGAGAAGAGGAACACCGTCGGGGTGTCCCCCGCAACGCGGACGATGGGCAACGGTTCGGCGGACGTGCTGGCGATGGCGACGGAACGTTCCCGCCTGCCCCGTGCACCCGGTGCCGGCTCAGCCCTCGTAGCAGCACCCCACACGAGCGCGAGCGCGAGAGCCAATCTGAAAGGTTGGAGCAATGGTGCATGACCTCCCGGATGGGAAGGCTACCATCGCCGATGTCCGCGCAGTGGGGCTCTTTCCTACAGCCGGAGCGATGCACCGGGCTCCTGACTCGGGTCAAGGCGCTGCACGTCCGCCGATCTCGGGGAACCGCTCGTAGGTCCGCTTGAGTGCATCCAGGTGGGCGGGGTTGTCGTATGCGAGCGGCTCAGCCGTGAGCTGCACAACCCACCCATTCGACGCCGTACGCCGCGCCCGCGTGAGCAACTCGGCATCGCGAGCAGGATCCGGGAACCCGATGGTCTTCGCTGTGGCAGCAGACCAATAGTTCAGCCACCCAAGGAACCAGGGAGTCGCAGGCGTGGGGAGCTTCTCTGGAAGGTTGAGCATGGGAAGCCCACGGGGTGAGCGCTCCGGTCCATGAGGCGAACGGCGAAACTGCTGTGCGACCTCCGAGCCGTAACCGTATGGCGAAACATGCCCCCAGTACGCGTGAGAGCCCTCGGCCACGGCCTCAATCACAGCCGCCGCTGCCGCGATCGCGGGTGCGTCCAGTGGTATTTCCGCATGCACTTCAAGCCGCGCTTGTCTACCCGGGCTGAGGCGCCCCGACCTGCCCCTCCCCGAAATCGTCACGGGGTAGCTCTCATCCCCGTTGCACAAAAGGGGGAATTCCCCGTCTTGTGTCATTTCCGCGAGCCATGCGTCGCGATGCGGCAACGCAATGAGGGGGCCGCTCTCGGGGATGTGCCACGCCAGGCGCAAACCGGGAAGTGCCTTTTCCATCCCATGGATGACATCCAGCGTGCGGCCATCGTTGCCCACGAGTGCGGGCGCGTAAACGATGAGGGTGAGGGAATCAGGCGTGGTCATCGTTTGCACCCTGTGACGACGACATCAAGTAGGGGATCTGCTTCAAGCAACGCGTCCTTGTGCGCTTGGGTACTCACCCCAATCACGTAGCCATATCCGCATGCCGCCGCCGCGTCTTGCTCCTTTTCTATCTGCGCCAGCTCCTTCTCGATCTCCCGCCTCCGGATGAAGTTGGAGTACGTGTCGAATTGATGCGTCTTGATCTCCCAAAGCTTGCGCACGCCGACTTGCAGCGCATCGAAGCGCACACCACCAACGAGCACGTCCATCCCGGGGTAACGGTTGGGTGGGAATTTGTCGGCACATTCATTGTGTGGGTCATCCTCGCCCGCGTGGGGCACCGGAACAGGTTCGCAACTGGCGCGCCCCGTCCGGTCTACGGGCACAGGTGGCACCGGGGGCTGCCAGTCCTGCCCCGCTGGCTCGGGCTTCAACCTGGGCTTGCGTTGCGCTTCAGCTTCCCGGGATGCCACCTTCGTTCCTCGCGAGGTCCCTGCTTCCTCGGGGTAGGCGTGTCGTAGCTCATACGCGTCCAGCGCTTCTTTGATGGCGACGCCGACCACCACCACTCCAAGCACGATCACGGCTCCCACGGCAATCTCAGGAGCCGCCAGCACGCAGAAGCCGATTCCCACGGCAGCGGCGTCAGCGGAGGCGACCGTGCATCTTCCCGTGGTGTCGTGGAACTCGAGCCGGTCATGGTCGAGAGTCCGATAGCACTTCTCCACCAGCACAGGCCAAGGCTGGGAAGCCTCACGGACGACGCACCGCCCCCCGTCAGTCCACGGCAGCGCCGCCGCACGCTGGAGATTGGCGATCCTCGGGTTCCGGGACGCGCGCTCTGCTGGGCTCGGTGCCGACGTGGCGCAAGCCGAGAGGAAGAGTAGGAGTGCGGCGTAGGCGCGGAGTCGCATGGTCACGTCCTTTCAGGCGAGCCAGCGAGCTGCGGGGCAATGCTGGACGCATGTGGAGCATGCCAGTATTCATTAATTCCATGAATAACACGAATACAATGGATATCATGAGGGCGCTGAGGCGTGGCCCGGAGCGCACCGGCGTGCGGCCCATGGGCTCCCCGTCAGCGTCCCTCACTTCCCGTTCTGCTCCCGCCCGCTACGCCGAAGAGGGCTCCTGGCCTTCCCATGCTCTCTCGGGGGGAGGGGCAGGGTGGGCAAGCCGCCGGGGCTGGGGACGGGGGAGTCGCCGGACATGGCGGTATGGACT
>NZ_RAWN01000128.1:0-29338 GCF_003668895.1 Corallococcus sp. AB045 | reverse complement strand
GGCTGATACAACGTGCCGCGGCCGGTCACATGGAACGTATCCCGGTGGGAATGCCGGCCGAACGGGGGTGGCCATGTCCGATGACGTCCAGGCACGCCGTGCGCGGGCCGAAGAGGCCCTTCGGCGCACGAGTGCCTCCCTGGTGCTGCTGGACCTGGGCGGCCACACCGCCACGGGGTTCGTCATCTCCTCCGAAGGCCACGTCGTCACCAGCCTCCACGCGGTGGCCAGCGCGCGCGCCATCACCGCCGTGCTGCCGGACGGCCTGCGCTCCCCGGTGGTCCAGGTGGCGGCCGTGGACGAGCGCCGCGACCTGGCCCTCCTGTGCCTGTCCATCCCGGACCTGGTGCCCGCCCTCCCGCTGGGCCCGGCCACGCTGCCCTCGGAAGGCGAGGCCCTGCACATCATCCAGGCCCACGCGGACCGCCCCCCCGAAGGGCGGGTCCTGGAGGTCCGCGCGGTCCAGGTGCTGGGCGAATGGCTCACCCTGCTGGAGTTGTCCCGCACGCTGCCCGAGGACGCGTCGGGCTCGCCGGTGCTGGACACGCGGGGGCAGGTGGTGGGGCTGGCCACCGCGGCGCTCGCCAACGGCCGCGCGCTGGGGCTGGTCATCCCGGTGCGCTACATCGCGCCGCTCCTCAAGACGCCCGGCCCGCCCCGACCGCTGTCCGCGTTGGACGCGCCCCGGCAGCGCGCCACCCGCGTGCGTCACGTGCCGCAGCATCCCGTGGGCCTGCTGGAGGGCTGCGCGACGCCGGCCGTGGAGTCCGTGGCCTCGCTGCTGGGCCAAGCCATCAACGTGGGCGCTCCCGCCTACAACCGGGGCGACGTGGAGGGCTGCTACCGGCTCTACGCGCACACCGCCGAACAGCTCATCGACGAGCGCGACGACTGCCCCGGTGTCCAGCGCGCGCTGCGCGACGGCCTGTTGCGCTGCGAGGGCCTGAAGGACGTGGAGGACCGGGCCTGGGCCCTGCGTGACACGTTCGACGGGTTGATGGACGTCATCGGCCGGTGGCGCCAGGCGCGCCCGGCGCCGCTCACCCCCGCCCACAAGCGCCCCCCGCCGAAGACGTACCTCAACTAGCGGCGGGGGACGCGCGGGCCGCTCAGGCCTCGTCCCAGCGGATCCGCAGCGAATAGGTGTGCTCGGCGCGCTCCAGCACGTCCACGCGCGGCAGCACCCGCGTGCGGCGCAACACCTGCTCCATCACTCCCGCCACGAAGTCCGGCAGCGGATCCGCGTCCACCACCCGCGCCCGCCACTCCCGCGCGCGCACCGGCTCCAGCATCAGCTTCATGTCCTCGCGGCCCGCGCGCAGGTACGTGGGCAGCCGCGCCAGGCACCGCTCCGCGCCCAAAAGCGGCGCCGCCGTGGCGAAGATGCGCCCCACCAGCGTCTGCGCGAAGCCCTCCACGTAGTGCGTACCCAGCACGCGGTTGGCGTCCTCGCTCGGAAGGCCCGGGCACGCATGCCGCCGCGCCACCGCCAGCGACGCGCGCCACACCTCCAAGGGAAGGCGCTCCTCCACCGTGTCCGGGTCGTAGCCCACGTCCCGCAGCGCCTGCGCGAACGGGCCCGACGGCCTCAGCGAGTGCTCGAACAGACCTTCGAAGTTCCGGCGCGGCACCCGCACCATCAGCAGCGGCAGGCCAGGCGCCTCCCGCGTCTCCGGATGAATCCACGGCTCCATGTCTTCAACCCCCCCAGGGTCCAGCCCCCGCACCATCCCGGCCGGGAAACCGTGTCTCATTGTATCAGCCTCCACGCGCCGGGCCTGCCCGCCTGGTTGCCGCTGTTGTGGACTTTTCCAACAATTTCTCCGGCATTTTCCCGCCCGGCCCGCGCTGCTCCATGACGGCCCGCGTCGGGGATTTCAGGAATTCGGGTCATAATAGACCCTTACTGAAAGCAAAAATTCAGTGTCAACCGTTGAATTCACAGGAAGTCCACTGGCGCTATCCCCTGATTCCTGGGCTGCCGCGTTATCTTCTTCAACCCATCGGAAACTCTCGGTGTTCATCGTGCGAGAATTGTTCATCCCCCTTGCAGCGTGAGTGATCCATGACCATTCGCCGCACCGAAGGTTCGACGCCCGTTTCTCTCCGTCCCACCACCGACACCTCCGCGCCGGCGAAGGCCAAGAACGTCCTTCGCGTGAAGGACGGCTTCGAGTCTGTTTCCCGCACGGGCGCCGCCGCGGGCGCGCAGCCCACGGCCGCCGCCGCGGCGACGTCGCAGGCGTCCACGACGGGGGCCACCTCCGCGCAGACCGGCCGCCTCGCCCTGGACAGCAAGGAGGCGCAGCAGGCCATCCAGACGTCCCTGAAGCACCTCACCCCGCCGATGACGGCCTCGTCGCTGCTGGCGGCGAACAAGACCGGCCCGACGCTGGCTCCCAAGAGCGTGGAGCGCGACGAGCTGGGCATGACCCACGTGCGCCTGGACCGCATGCACGAGGGCGTGAAGGTCTTCGGCGAGCAGGTCATCAGCCACCTGGGCACGGACGGCAAGGTGTCCAGCGTCACCGGTGAGCAGAACGCCATCCCCGCGGGCCTGGGGACCCAGAAGACGAAGCTGGCGCCGCAGCAGGCCATCGACATCGCGAAGAAGGAGCTGGGCGGCAAGGCCGACAAGCAGCCCTCTTCCGAGCGCGTCGTCTACCAGGACGCGGACGGCAAGTACCGCGCCGCCTTCCAGGTGGAAGTGACGCAGATCGCCGGCCAGGAGAAGCCCAAGAAGCAGAACTACATCATCGACGCCAACACCGGCGCGGTGCTGGAGAGCTTCAACAAGATTGGCGGCTGGAGCAAGAAGGCCGCCGCGCCGATGCAGGTCAACGGCACCGCCAGCCCCAACGCGTCCATCCCGGACAAGGGCCAGGTCGAGTCGAAGATCACCTTCCCGGACAACGTGACGGTCGACAAGCTGTCGCTCGACCTGAACATCAAGCACACCTTCAGCGGCGACCTGAAGGTCACGCTGACCAGCCCCTCCGGCAAGTCCGCCGTGGTGCAGGACCGCAAGGGCGGCTCCAAGGACGACATCGCCGGCTCCTTCGACCTGTCCGCCGCGTTCGCGGGCGAGAACACGAAGGGCGAGTGGACGCTCAAGGTCGAGGACAAGGCCGCGCGTGACGTGGGCACCCTCAACAACTGGAGCCTGAACATCCAGGCGAAGGAGACCACGCCTCCGCCGACGGATCCGCAGAACCCGCCCGCGGGCACCGCGGACGACCTGTCCATGTACAGCGGCCACGTGGACCTGAAGACCAAGAAGGAAGCGGACGGCACGTACTCGCTGGAGGACTCGACGCGCGGCAAGGGCGTGGTGACCTACGACGCGAACAACAAGACCACCGCGTCCGGCCAGACGAAGATCACCGACGACAACGACAAGTGGGGCGAGGCCACCGACCCGGCGCGCGCCAAGGCCGCCGTCGACGCGCACTACGGCGCGGCGATGACCTACGACTTCATGAAGAACATCATGGGTCGTGACTCCATCGACGGCGCGGGCGAGAAGCTCACCAGCTACGTGCACGTGCGCAACAACTACGTGAACGCGTTCTGGGACGGCGAGAAGATGAGCTACGGCGACGGCGACGGGAAGCAGTCCGGCCCGCTCACCACGCTGGACATCGCCGGCCACGAGATCGCGCACGGCCTCACGGAGCGCACCGCGGGCCTCATCTACAGCGGCGAGTCCGGCGGCCTGAACGAGTCCTTCTCCGACATCATCGGCACGGGCGTGGAGTGGTACGCCGCGCAGAACAACCCCGAGGCCAAGTGGAACTGGACCGTGGGCGAGGCCGCCTGGACGCCGAACAACGGCAGCGATGAGGACGGCCTGCGCTACATGAACGACCCGACCAAGGACAACTACTCGGTCGACAACTACAAGAACTACCCGAAGCAGACGGAGGTGCACGGCTCCAGCGGCATCTCCAACAACGCCTTCTACCTGCTGGTCGAGGGCGGCAAGAACAAGACGTCCGGCCTGGAAGTGAAGGGCGGCATCGGCATGGAGGACGGCCTGAAGATCTTCACCCGCGCCCTCACCACGTACATGACGCCGCGCACGACGTTCGCCCAGGCCCGCGAGGCCACCATCAAGGCCGCCACGGACCTGCACGGCGCCGACTCCGTCCAGGTGCAGAAGGTGAAGGACGCCTGGACCGCGGTGGGCGTGAACTAGTTCCAGCGCTGAAAGCTTCCTGAAACATCCGAGGCGGGTCCGGTGTCACCACCGGGCCCGCCTCTTCCTTTTGCCCGCTCAGGCGAAGAAGCGCGTCAGCACCGCCACCATGCGGGCCACGTCGGACGCGGCGGCCAGCTCGCGGATGGAGTGCATGGACAGCATGGGGTTGCCCACGTCCACCGTGCGGATGCCCAGCTGCCCCGCGGTGATGGGGCCAATGGTGCTGCCGCAGCCCAGGTCCGTGCGGGTGACGAAGTGCTGCGGCGTGACGCCCGCCTCCTTGCACAGCGCCGCGAAGTGCGCCCACGACTCGCCATCCGTCGCGTAGGACTGGTTCACGTTGGTCTTGATGACCGGACCGCCGCCCAGCTGCGGCTGGTGCTTGGGCTCGTGCATGGAGGAGTAGTTGGGGTGCACCGCGTGCGCCATGTCCGCGCTCACCATGAACGAGCGGCGGATGGCGCGGTGGAACGCGTCCGCGCGCCCATCCGCGTGCGCCTGGACGATGCGCTCCAGCAGGTCCTTGAGGAACGGCGACGCGGCGCCCTGCGCGCTGCGGCTGCCGCACTCCTCGTGGTCGTAGAGCACCACGCCCACCGTGGCCTCGCGTGGGCCGGTGTCCTTCAAGAGCGCGGTGAGCCCGGTGTGGCAGCTGGCCAGGTTGTCCAGGCGGGGCGCGTGGAGGAACTCACCGTGCAGGCCGGAGCGCGTGGACGGCTGCAAGTCGTAGAGGCACAGGTCGTAGCCCAGCAGGTCGTCCGCGGCGGCCTTCACGCCCGAGCGGCCCAGCTCCTCCACCAGCAGCCCCTTCAGCTCCGCGGGGCCCGCGCTCTCCAGGCCCAGCACCGGCACCATGTGCTCCTGGGCGTTGAGCTTCAGGCCCTCCGTGTTGACGCCGCGGTTCAGGTGGATGGCCAGGTTGGGCACGCGCAACAGCGGCCGGCGGAAGTCCACCAGGTGGTGCTGGGGGCGGCCGTTGTGCAGCGTCACCACGCGGCCCGCGAGCGACAGGTCCCGGTCGGTCCACGTGTGCAGCAGCACCCCGCCATAGATTTCGACGCCGAGTTGCTGGTAGCCGTGGCGGTTGACGGGCGCGTTGGGCTTGAGGCGCAGGTTGGGCGAGTCCGTGTGCGAGCCCACCAGCCGGAAGCCGGTGGTGTCCACGGGCTTCGTGCCCAGCTGGAACGCCGCGATGCTCGTGTCGCCGCGGATGACGAAGACCTTGTCACCGGGCTTCAGCGACCAGGACTCGCGCTCGTCCAGTTCACGGAAGCCCGCGGCGGTGAGGCGGCGCGCCGTCTCGCGCACGGCGTGGTACGGCGTGGGCGACGCGTCGATGTACTGGAGGAGGTCGTTGGCCTGCGTGTCGATGTCAGTCGGGCTCATGGGCCCGGCACGCTAACGCCGTCCGGCCCCGGTGCCACGTCCGACTGTCACGGCCCGGACAGGCGGAGGGGCGCCCGCCGGCAGGATGGTGGAGGAAGGACGCGTCCCGGGCCCAGCGTCCAGGAAGGTGCCCAGGAGCACCCAGCGGCGCGCCGCGTCCTCCTTTCCCGGCTTCGCGGCGAGCGGGGTCGTGTAGTGCCAGAAGGGCAGCCGGTACACGGTGACGCCGCCCACGGTGCTGACCTTGGTGAGCTCGGAGAAGTGCCCGTCCTTCGCGTACACGAGGTACTGGTGGTCCACGGCGGGCTGCGTGAGGCTCACGTGCATGTCCACGTAGCCGTCGCGCGCGTCCGCTTCTTCCGGGTGGTGGTCGTTGTGCGGGCCGGTGTAGTCGCCCGGGCCGTAGCAGAGCACCTGGATGCCCCAGCCCCGCTTGAGCGGCCGGCCGCTCACCGTCGCCGCGAAGGCCGCGAACGTGTCCGAGCGCAGGAGCGCCCTCAGCCCCACCGCCTCCGCCGCGCGCCATGAGCGCGAGCGCCGGCTCTCCAGGAGCGCGGTGCGCACGCGCACCGTCTTGGGCAGCGCCTCCGTGTAGTTCTCCACCATGCCGGAGATGGAGTCCTCCGGGATGGGGTCCTCCATGGTGACGAGCGTGTCACGCAGCGCGGCGTCCAGGATGTCGCGGGCCTCGGCCGCCTTCTTCACGTCGATGACGCCCTGCAGCGCGATGAAGGGCCGCGTGGGGTCCAGGAGTGCACCGCACGTCTCGGAGTCTCGGCCTTCGAGAATGCGGCGGCCCTTCGGGGTGAGCAGGTCGGCGAACTGGGTGGGCAGGCGCGGGGACATGGCGCGCACCATACCGGGCCCCGGGCGGAACGCACGCGCTGGGGAGGGCACGGCAAGGCAACTCCCCTGCTCTCCCGGCGATAATCCGGTACTCCGACATCCAGGGTAGAAGGTGCCTCCATGACGCAGATCCGCAACCGTCCCGCCGCCCCCTCCGTCGCTCCGGCCCGCACGCAGGCCCCGGCCGCTCAGCCCGCCCGGGCCAACCAGGTCACGGAGGCGTCACGCGCGGACGTGCTCAACCGCGCGGAGCTGGCGCGGACCCGCGCGACGATGGCGCCGGTGCAGGCGACGCCGGGTTCGTGGCGCGGGGGCGCGAACACGGAGGTGGGGCGCGCCATCCAGACCATGCGCCAGCGCCTGTCCGACGTGAACATCACCATCAAGGGTGACACGCCGCAGAGCCTGTTCGACCGGGCCATCCTGGACAACAAGCACGTCACCAACGAGCAGATTTTGGAGATGTCCCGGGTGACGCTGCCCCAGCTGGCCACGGATCCGAAGTCGCGCGCGAAGGTGCTGGAGCGCGTGCCCAACGCGCGCGAGCTGCCCGTGCACCACTTCACCGTGGCGATGCTGTCCGCGGTGACGGGCATCGACCGCGCGGCGCTGTCGGAGGCCTGTCCGGACCTGGGCCTCACGGGCGCGCCGAACACGCCGCTGCTCTACGCCGCCAAGACGGAGCGCATGCAGCGCTCCACCGCCCTGCACGACTTCACGGACTACATGCGCGGCGCGGGCGTGAAGGGCATGAACAAGGCCGTCTGGGGCGTGGAGAACCGCATCCTGTCCGCCGCCGTCTCCGCGCTGGGCGGCGGCCGGTACTGAAGTCACCCGTAGCACCCCAAGCCCGCGCGGTGGAGGAGGCCTTGAGCCCCCTCCCCTCGCGGGCTTCGCTTTGCCCGGGCGTCAGTCCTCGCCCGCGCCGCCGGCCAGCCGCTGCCGCGCGACCTCCAGCCGCTTCGCGCGCACCTTGGACGCCAGGTCGAGCAGGCGCCGGTCGCGCTGCCACCGCTCGCGCATCTCCACGTCCACGCCCTCCCAGGCCACCTCGCAGCGCTCCAGCGCGCGGTGCATCTGCGCGAGCGCTCCGCCCAGCGCCACGTGCACGGCCGGGTCGCTGGGGTCCTCCAACGCGAGCGCGTGGATCATCACCGCGACGGCGACCAACTCCTCGCGCAGCGCCACCGGCCAGCCGCACCGGCGGGCCACCTTCACCAGCCAGCCCAGCACCGCCAGGTTGACGTGGCAGTCCTCCACCGTGCGGAACGGCTTGAGGTAGCGGGTGTAGCCATCCCCGGGCAGCACGTCCTCCAGGTCCACCTCCACGCCGTCCAACCGCAGCGCCGCGTGCGGCACCTCCGGCACGAAGCCCAGCGGCGGCAGCGGCTCCACGGTCACCCCGGACGTGCGCGCGTCCAGCCGCACCATGCGCAGGCGGTTGCGCTCCTGGGCATCCCGGCCCTCGGAGGCGACCACCAGCAGCACCTCCGCGTGCGTGCCCAGCGTGACGTAGGTCTTCACGCCATCGAGCGTCCAGCCCGCGCCCTTCGGCGTGAGCTTCGTTTCGATGGCGCTCGGGTGCCCGCCGCCCGTCTCCGTGGCGCAGAGCGCGGCGCGCCGGTCCGCCGGGAGCTGGGGGAAGAGCGAGCGCAGCGCGGCCTGGTAGCCGGAGGAGAACGCGAACCCCATCCGGTCCATCCGGAAGCCGCTGGCGAGCGCCAGGTCCGCGGGCACCTGGAAGCGCGGCAGCACCGCGAGGTGCCGGCGCCACCAGGCCTCCACGGAGTCCAGCGCGGGAAAGTCAGGGGCCTCGGTGAGCAGGAAGCGCAGGACGTCTTTCACGCCTCCACTCTAATGCCCGGCTCCGGAGCGCGCGCGCTTCCGTTTGGGGGCTTCAGCCCGCGGCGCGGCGGCCACGGCCCGGAGACTTCGCGCGCTGGGTGCCCCGCTTCTTCTTCGCGGCGGCTGGCGGCGAGGCCTTCGACTTCTTGGCGGCCTTGGACTTGGAGGTCGCCTTGGACTTCGACGCGGCCTTGGACTTGGAGGTCGCCTTGGACTTGGAGGCGGCCTTCTTGCGCCGCGCGGGGGCCTTCTTCTCCGGGGCGAGGATGGTGCCCCGGCAGGAGGGCGTGCCGCAGCGGCAGACGTAGAGCGACTCGGCTTCGGCGTCCATCTCCGGGCTGCGCTCGTACGCGTAGTCGTACGTCAGCTCCTCCCCCGGTTCGATGGCGCGCAGCGCGTAGATGTGGATGTGGCCCTTGTCGATGAGCGACTGGCAGTTGGGCTCGCACGAGTGGTTGATGTAGCGCGACTCGTTGTGGAGGGTCCCCGCGTCCAGCACCGTGTCGTCGTCCAGGTTGAAGAGGAACGTGTGGTGGCGCTCCATCGACTCGTCGTCGTAGCGGGCGTCCGCCTCGGCCTGGGTGATGCGCTCACCGATGTACTCGATGATGCGCGCGCCCTTGCGGATGCGGCGGGTGGCGAAGGCGCCCGTGCCCTGGATGGGGGACTGGCGCAGCTCGAAGGGAATCGACGGGGTCGGCTGGAAGGAAGGGGAAGTCATCATCTGGGATGGGCGCGGCTGGGGCGGGTGCGTGTTCAACCAGGACGCTGCCGTGAGGCGCGGTGTAGCGTGCCGCAGTCAAGCGCGCGAAGAAAGGCACTCGATGATGCGGTGGTGGATCGTGGTGGGCGCGGTGAACGCTTTCCTGTCCGTGGCGGCGGGCGCCTTCGGGGCGCATGCGCTGAAGGCCCGGCTTCCCCAGGACCTGCTGGTCATCTTCGAAACCGGGGCGCGCTACCACATGTACCACGCGCTCGCGCTGGTGGCGGTGGGGCTGCTGGGCACGGTGCGCCCCTCCGCGCTCCTGGAGTCCGCAGGCTGGGCGATGCTCGCGGGCATCGTCCTCTTCTCCGGCAGCCTGTACGCGCTGGCCCTCTCCGGCGTGCGCGTGCTGGGCGCCATCACGCCGCTGGGCGGCCTGGGCTTCCTCGTGGGCTGGGCGCTCTTCGCCGTGGCCGCGTGGCGCACCTCACCGTGAAGCGGCGGACAGCCCGCGTCACTCCCGCAGCAGGGGCGGCAGCGGGTAGATGAGGTCCAGGTCGCGGTGGTTACGCAGGCCACAGGCCTCGCGCTGCACGGTGAGGTTCCAGCGCAGCCGCTCCGCTTCCTTCCAGAGCGCGCGGTACGCCGCGTAGCGCTCCACCCGCGCCACGCCATGCAGGGCGCGCAGCTCCTTCTCCGCCTTGGCCACCAGGGCGAGGGCGTCCTCCAGCTTGTCTCCGGAGCGGCGCAACCCGGAGGCGCGCTCGCGCTGGAACTCCGCCTCGATGGGCAGCAGGGCGTTGACGTTCACCGGACGGGCCATGCCTTCCTTGTAACCACGAGCCCCGGCCCTCGCATCGGCGCTCCGGTCCATGCCGGGCAGGCAACCGGGCCTCAGGGAGGCGGTGTCGGCGCGGGTGCGTCCTTCACCTCCGGAAGCACCGTGGCACCAGGGCGTCCCCACCGCCACGCGTCGCGGGCCCAGGCGAGCCCCGCGAAGAGCACCATCGCGTTGCGGGCGAGGAGCAGCAGCGTGAATGACGGCTGCCAGCCCGTGTTGTAGGTGCTGCCCGCGAAGAGCCCGCGCGTGATGGCGGCGGCCACCAGCAGCACGGCGGACGGCCACACCCTTCCGGAGAGCAGCGCGAGCGCGGCGGCCCCGGTGAGCCAGATGAGGTACTGCGGGCTCAGCACCGGGTTGAGGATGACGAAGGCCACGAGCGGCACCAGCGTCAGCCGGGCCCCGTCCTCGATGTGCACCGGAGGCCTGCGCCACGCGGCGAGCACGGACACCGCCACGGCCAGCAGCAGGCCCGCGACCCACACCTGCCGGGTGACAGCGCGGACCATTTCGGCATCCGCGCCGTGCAGCTCATAGGCGGCGGGAGCGTGGACCCACTGGACCTGGGCGAAGCCCATCAGGTGCGCGGCCCAGAGCAGGCCCGCGCTGAGAGCCTCCACCTGGAGGCCCCGCTCGACGTGGAAGGCCGCGAACCGCCACCACGGCCACACGAAGCTCAGCGGCACCAGCGGCAGCACGCCCGCGACGAGGCCGGTGATGAGGGCCCGCGTCGGCTTCGCGCCCCGGCGCCAGCACACGGCCAGGGCCAGCGGCACGAGCACGGCCGGGTACAGCTTGGTGACGGTGCCCACCGCGAGCGCCATACCCGCCCAGCCTTCGCGCCGGCGCATCAGGGCCACCACCGCGGCCAGCGCGAGCGCTGCGGGGATGAGGTCGTAGCGCTTGAGGTAGTGCACGCTCTGGAGCCAGCTGACGACGGAGTACGCCGCGAACGGCACCCACGCGCGCCAGGCCGTGCCCCACCGGCGCACGCCTTCGGACAGCAGCAGCCATTTGATGAACGCGTCGATGAGCGTGAGCTGGAGGCCGAACGCGAGGATGAAACCGCGCAGGTCGCCGCCCGCCCACGTCGCGGGCACGAACCACAGGAGCGCGTAGGGCGGGTATTCGAAGCGGAAGTCGCGGTTGGGGACCGCGCCGTCCAGGAACGCGCGGGCCGTCCGGAAGTACAGCGGCAGGTCGCCCTGGCGCGAGGAGAAGGCGTAGAGCGCGAGCGGCAACACGGCCACCGCGAGCGCTAGCCAGTGCCTGGGCGTCAGCCGCGAGGGCTCGGACGATGTCGATGCGGACACGGAGTGTCACTCTGCCTGCGCGGACCGGGCGCTGTCGCTGGGAAAGGCGTCCGTCCCCTTCCCTGCCCGGGCCACGCCCAGGCGCATGGACGTGCGAGGCGGCACCCGACCCGCTAGGTTCCGGCCTGGATTGCCCACCCCATGAAGCTCCACCGCCCCACGAAGGACGAGCTGTTCGCCGCCACCGGCCGCACCATGCCGGACCTGCTGGCCCCGGACCTGCGGGTGCTCTTCTGCGGCATCAACCCCAGCCTCTACTCCGCGGTGGTGGGCGTGCACTTCGCTCGGCCGGGCAACCGCTTCTGGCCGTCACTGCACGCAGCGGGCTTCACCCCGCGACTCCTGACGCCAGCGGAACAGGCGGAGCTGCTGACGCTGGGCCTGGGCATCACCAACGTGGTGGACCGGGCCACGGCGAGCGCGGACCAGCTGGGCGCGGCGGAGTACGCGGAAGGCGCGAAGTCGCTGGCGCGCAAGGTGGAGCGCTACCGTCCGAAGTACCTCGCGGTGCTGGGGCTGGGCGCGTACCGCACCGCCTTCTCGCGGCCGAAGGCGAGGTTCGGACCGCAGGAGGAGACGCTGGGCGAAGCGCGGCTGTGGGTGCTGCCCAATCCCAGCGGGCTCAACGCCAGCTACCAGCTCCCGGACCTCGCGCGGCTGTACGGCGAGCTGCGCCGCGCGGTCGAGCCGCGCTGACTACTTCAGCAGGCCGGCCTCGTGGGCCACCTGGGAAGCCACGGGCAACACCTTGTCGAAGGCGGCGGCGTTGCACGCGAGCAGGCCCCGGCGGTTCTGGAGCTCGGAGCCGTCGTACAGGTACGCGTTGCCCGCCAGGTCCGTGAGCACGCCGCCCGCGGAGCGGATGACGGCCTCCGGCGCGCAGTTGTCCCAGCGGTAGCTCTTGTCGCTCACGTGCACGTAGAGGTCGCAGCGGGCCTCCGCCAGCAGGCCGCACTTGAGCCCCACCGAACCGGACTCCGTCTCCTTCGTGATGCCCAGCCGCTGCACCACCGCGTCCGTCGTCTTCGAGCGGTGCGAGCGCGACACGACAAGCCGCAGCTGCGCCGGGTCCGCAACGTCCGACACGCGCAGCGCGCGGCGGCCCTGCGGGTCCTCCACGTAGCCCTGCTCGCCGACGATGCCGGAGTACAGGACGTCCCCCACCGCGCGGTAGACGACGCCCAGCGCCGCCCGGCCCTCCACGGCGAGGCCGATGTGGATGGCGAACTCGCCGTTGCGGTTCACGAACTCCTGCGTGCCGTCGAGCGGATCCACGAACCAGCAGCGGCTGAAGTGCTTCGCGTCGGAGGCGTCCTCGTTCTCCTCCGCCACCACGCCGTCCGCCGGGAAGGCCTTGCGCAGCTCGCCCACGATGAAGGCGTTGGCGCGCTCGTCCGCCACCGTGACGGGTCCGGCGCCTCCGGCCTTGTCCGTGACGGAGAAGTCCGTGGCGTAGACCTGCAGGAGGATGTCACCAGCCTGGCGGGCGATGCGCCGGGCCACTTCGAGCTCTTGGGCGAGTGCGGGCATGGAGGCCCGTGAGTCTACCGGGGCGAATTGCCCCCGTGGGGAAATCTGCCCCGCCTCGCGCCCCCATCCCTCCGGGGTGGAGGCCCTGGCCCGGGGGCTGCACTCCCCCAGGGGATTCGTCTTCTCCGCCCCGGGCAGCGCGGCGGGAGGCATGCAAGGACTCGAACGATGATGAAGTGGCTGATGGGGCTGGCCCTGCTGGGCATCGGCGTGGCGCTGGCGTTCGCGGGCGGCCGGATGGTGTACCGCTCGAAGGTGAGCAGGGACTGGCCCACCGTGCAGGGCACCGTGGTGAGCTCCCGCGTGGAGACCTTGCGCAGCAAGCGCGCGGTGAGCTTCCGCCCGGACGTGAGCTACCGCTACGAGGTGAACGGCATCCCGTACACCTCCGACACGGTGGCCTTCGACGGCCACGGCGCCGGCGGGCTCGCGGAGGCGCAGGCGGTGTCGCACCACTACGCGGCCGGCGCCCCGGTGACGCTGCACTACGAGCCGGAGGACCCGTCCGTGGCGTGCCTCCAGTGTGGCGACACGGGCCTCGTGAACTACGTGTTGGCGCTGGGAGGCGCGGTGTTCGCGCTCGTGGCCGCCTGGGGCCTGGTGGAGCTGGCCCGCTCCAGCCTGCGCGACGCCAGGGACGCCGCACCGCGGATGCGCGCGAAGGCCCGCTAGACGACGCAAGGCCGCCCGTCCGCGTGGCCGGCTGAGCATTTTCCCGAGGAAGCCTTCGACAGGCGCGGCCCACGATGCGCAACCTGGAGCGGACACCCGCTCCCTGGAGAACGCATGCCCGTCACCATCCGCCCCGCGAAGGACCCGGACGCGCCCGCGCTGGGCCGCATGGGCGCGGCGCTCGCGCGCCAGCACCACGGCTTCGACCCGCAGCGCTTCATGGTCCCGGACGACGTCGAGTCCGGCTACCGCTGGTGGCTGGGCAAGGAGGCGCGCCGTCCGCAGGAGGCCGTGGTGCTCGTGGCCGAGCTGGACGGCGAAGTGGTGGGCTACTGCTACGGCCGGATGGAGGGCGTGGACTGGAACATGCTCCTCGACAAGTGCGGCGCCCTGCACGACATCTGGGTGGAGGAGAAGGCGCGCGGCACCGGCACCGGCCAGCTGCTCGCGGAGGCCATGGTGCGGCGGCTCACGGAGATGGGAGCGCCGCGCGTCGTGCTCCACACCGCCGCGAAGAACGAAGCCGCGCAACGCCTGTTCGCACGGTTGGGCTGGCGTCCCAC
Source organism: Corallococcus sp. AB045 (assembly GCF_003668895.1). NCBI lineage: Bacteria > Pseudomonadati > Myxococcota > Myxococcia > Myxococcales > Myxococcaceae > Corallococcus > Corallococcus sp. AB045. Next base: position 15,438 of record NZ_RAWN01000128.1, on the reverse strand, counting down.
CATGGTGGAGATGACCCGCGAGACGCCGCCCCGCTCATAGCTTTCCGGTAGGCATCCGGCCCTGCTGGAAGGCCTCCACCTGCGCGGGCGTGAAGGGCGGTTGGTAGAGGACGCGGTCCTGTTGGCGCGAGCGGAACAGGTCCACGATGAGGTTCATCCGGTCCTTCACCGAGCCCCAGTCCCGCGCCGCGCTGCCCGCCGTGTCGTCCGGCGTCCGGTCCAACTGCTTCAGCAGGGCGCACAGCTCCGGGTGCTCCAGCCGCATCAGGTCCGGCGGGAAGTCCGCCGCGGCGGAGAGCGCCGGGATGTCCTCGCCCAGCCGCAGCGTCCGGTCCGGCAGCTCCATGGTCATCAACTCGCGCGTCATCAGCTCGCGCCAGCAGCGCTCCAGCCGGTCCGCCAGCGGCGTGAAGAGCGCGACCCGCCAGGGCTCCGGCATCCCGTGCCCGCGCGCCCGCAGCAGCTCCCGCAGGTGGTCCAGGAACAGCTCCTTCAGCGGCGCCCCCAGCGCCCCGACGATGGGCTCCTGCAGGCGCACCTGCTCGTGGTAGCCCACCAACGCGTTGGCCAGGAGCACGCGCTCCGCCCGGTCCTTGGTGCGCGTGAGGCCCAGGGCTTCGTGGTACGCGCGCACCGCGCGGATGAGCAACTCCTGCCCCCCGGACTCCAGCGGCCCCGGCTTCAGCACGGCCACCACGCGCTCCAGCGCGGCGGGGCTCTTCGCTCCAGGCCCGGTGAAGTGCTCCAGCATCGCCGTGTAGAGCGGTCCCAGCTCCTGGAACACCAGCAGGTTGCCTTGCGCGATGTGCTTCGACACCACGCTCATCACCGGGTCCATGGCGCGCGACAGCACGGTGGCCACGCCCGACGGCAGGCCCCACGACCCCAGCAGCCGGGCCTGCGTCACGCCAAGCCCGCGCATCACGGCCTCCGCGCGGGAGAGCATGTCCCGCTCCAGCACTGCCACCATCTCCTTGCGGATGAAGGTCCCCGCCGTCTTCGACGCCCAGGTGGAGAAGCCGCACCACGACTGATCCACCTCCCCCAGCACGCCCGCGAAGCACACCTTCAGCACGTGGTACGTGTGGGTGATGTGCAGGTTGCGCAGGGGCGCGTCCTGCATGCGGCCAATGGCCACCACCTCGGCTTGTGTCGGCGGAGGATGGGGGCGAGGCAACGGTTGGAGCATCATGGCGGGACGCGCTCCGGCGGAAAGAGGCGGAAGTGCCCCTTCCAGCCTGGAGCACCCGCTCCACGGCCCGCCATCACCCACCAGGGAGGGTTCGAAACGACGAAGCCCCAGGTGCTTCCACCCGGGGCCTCCGTGAAGCTTCAGCGGGGAGAGGAGCGCCCTACTTCTTCTGCTCCTTCACCCACGAGTCCTTCAGCGTCACCGTGCGGTTGAAGACGGGCGCGCCCGGCTTGGAGTCCACCGCGTCCGCGCAGAAGTAGCCCAGGCGCTCGAACTGGAAGCGGTCGCCCGGCTTCGCGTCCGCGAGCATCGGCTCCACGCGCGCGCCGGTGAGGGTCTCCAGGCTGTTCGGGTTGAGGAACTCCTTGAAGTCCTTGGTCTCGTCCTTGTCCGGCGACTCCACCGAGAAGAGCCGGTCGAACAGCCGCACCTGCGCCACGGGCGCGTTGCCCGGCACCCAGTGCAGCGTGCCCTTCACCTTGCGGCCGTCCGGCGAGTCGCCACCGCGCGTGGCCGGATCGTAGGTGCAGCGCAGCTCCGTGATGTTGCCCGCCGCGTCCTTGATGACCTTCTCGCACTTGATGAAGTACGCGGAGCGCAGGCGCACCTCCTTGCCCGGCGCCAGGCGGAAGAAGCCCTTCTCCGGCACCTCCTGGAAGTCGTCCGCCTCGATGTAGAGCTCGCGCATGAACGGCACCTTGCGCGTGCCCATGTCCTCGCGCTTCGGGTGGTTCGCCGTCTCCAGTTCCTCCGTCTGGCCCTCCGGGTAGTTCTCCAGCACCACCTTGAGCGGACGCAGGACGGCCATGGCGCGCGGCGCCGTCTCGTTGAGGTCGTCCCGGATGGACAGCTCCAGCACGCCCATGTCGATGAGGCTGTCGGACTTGCTCACGCCGATGCGCTTCGCGAAGTCGCGCAGCGACGCGGGCGTGTAGCCCCGGCGGCGCAGGCCGCTGATGGTCAGCATGCGCGGATCATCCCAGCCGGAGACGCGCTTCTCCTGCACCATCTGGAGCAGCTTGCGCTTGCTCATCACCGCGTAGGTGAGGTTCAGCCGCGCGAACTCGTACTGGTTGGGCCGGTCGCCTTTGATCAGCGCGTCGACGATCCAGTCGTACAGCACGCGCCGGTTCTCGAACTCCAGCGTACAGACGGAGTGCGTGATGCCCTCGATGGCGTCCGACAGACAGTGCGCGAAGTCGTAGAGCGGGTAGATGCACCACTTGTCGCCCGTGCGGTGGTGGTGCGCGTGCCGGATGCGGTAGATGGGCGGGTCGCGCAGCACGGGGTTCGACGACGTCATGTCGATTTTGGCGCGCAGCGTGTGCTTGCCGTCCGGGAACTCGCCCGCCTTCATCCGGCGGAACAGGTCCAGGTTCTCCTCCACCGTGCGCGTGCGGTACGGGCTGTCCTTGCCCGGCGTGGTGAAGTTGCCGCGGTACTGGGAAATCTCCTCCGGCGACAGGCTGCACACGTAGGCCTGGCCCTGCGAGATCAGCTGCTCCGCGAAGGCGTAGAGCCGGTCGAAGTAGTCGGACGCGAAGAAGCGCCGGTCGTCCCAGTCGAACCCGAGCCAGCGCACGTCGCGCTGGATGGACTCCACGTAGTCCGTGTCCTCGGTGAGCGGGTTGGTGTCGTCGAGGCGCAGGTTGCACTTGCCGCCATACTGCTGCGCCAGCCCGAAGTTCAGCGCGATGGCCTTGGCGTGGCCGATGTGGAGGTAGCCATTGGGCTCGGGCGGGAAGCGGGTGTGCACGCGTCCGCCGTGCTTTCCCGTCCGCCGGTCCTCCTCAACGACTTCCTGGAGGAAGTTGAGGCCCTGCGTCTCGTTCGTCGTCGTCATGATGGTGCGAATCCTCTTGGAAGCGGGACAAGGGGAGCAAGGTTTTCCTGACCCGTCCCCCCCACGCTCCGGGAGCCAGCCCGCTCAGACCTCGGCCAGCAACGACTCCCAGGCCTTGAGCGCCCGTTCGGCCGACAATTCGTCCGCCCGGTCCAGGGCCCGCTGGCGAAGCCCTTCGCGCCACTTCGCGTCCGTCACCACCCGCCCCAGGGCCTGGGCCATGGCGGCGTCGTCCCCCATGGGCACCAGCACCCCCGCCCGCCCCCCGTCCAGGGCCTCCGCGGGGCCGGAGGGGCAGTCCGTGCTGACGATGGGGCAGCCCAGCGCGAGCGCCTCCAGCATCACCATGGGCAGGCCCTCGAAGCGCGAGGACAGGGCGAACGCCGTGGCCCGCCGCATCAGCGCGTGCGGGTTCTCCGCGTAGCCCGGCATGAACACGGAAGACTCCACGCCCAGTTCCGCGACCAGCGCCTTGAGCTCCGCCTCCAGCGAGCCCACTCCCAGGATGAGCAGGTTCGTGTCCGTCCCGTCCGCCCGCATCCGGGCGTGCGCGCGGATGAGCATGTCGAAGGACTTCTGCGGCTCCAGCCGCCCCACCGCGATGATCACCGGCTTCTTGAACACCGGCACCGCCCACGCGGGCAGGGGAGCGTCCGCCGCGGCGCGAACGCGGTCCGCGTCGACGAAGTTGGGGATGACCTCCAGCCGGTCGCGGTCCACGTTCACCAGCTCCGCGAACGCCTTCGCGGAGTCGTAGCCGCACGCCACGATGCGGTCCATGCCCGGGTAGAGCACCTTCAGGCCCCAGAGCTGGCGCTTCGGCTGCTCCCGGTGGAACGCCCCCCAGTCGAAGTGCACCATCCCCAACACCGGCTTGCCCAGCAGGGCTCCCGCCATCCGCGCCAGCAGGGCCGCCCTGCCCTCCTGCCCGGAGACGATGATGTCCGCCTTGCGCGCTTCCTGGAAAAGCCGCCAGAGCATCCGCGGCAGCTCCCGGCGCCGGTAGGCCTCCACGCCCACGCCCCAGGAGATGGGCACGTCCGCGGGGATGCGCCCGCGGGTGTCCGGCGGCGGCGGCCCGTGGTGGAAGAACAACGAAGGGTCGAACCGCTCCCGGTCCAGGCCCGCCAACACGTTGCACACGGAGCGCTCGATGCCCCCCGTCCCCATGAAGACGAGCGTGAACAACACGCGCCGCCGCCGCCCTGGGGCCGGGACCGCGATCTCTTGCCGCGCCTGCAGTTCCAATGTCTGGGATTCCCGGTAAGAAGCGATTTTTTGCTCTCCCGCCCGGCGTACGAGTGTCCGGCGAGCCCACCCCTGGAGTTGGTCGCTGATCAATATCCCACGCACCGTGCGATAGGTAGCGAAGGTCACCCGTCGCCGCCACCCAGGAGACAGTTGCACGCCGGCCTGCCGGTGGATCTCCCGGGGGCGCCAACGCCATTTCGAAACAGCGGCCTTCACCGGCCCACTGATACATCGTTGAAACAGCCGCACTGCGTCCTGCCGGGCAAGCTCCAGCATTGACGCGTCAAGAGGCGCTTGGCGCGTCAGCGGGTGCGGTTCATTGCTTGGGGACTCAACGAGTCCGGGGGCCGACTGCCAGGAACTGGATTCCGGGTATAGGCTCACAATCCATCCTCGTGAAAAGCCCCATCCACCCCCGTCCCGCCCGTTTCATCGCGCTCGCCCTTCTGGGCGTGCTCGCGGTGGCGGCCTTCATCGCGTACCGCAATGTCCGCGCCGCACGCGCTGTCTTGCACCCCGCGCGCCAGCCTTTGAAGCCGGTGGCGGGAGGCGTGCTCGCGGAGCGCACGGACGTGGTGCTGCACACGCGGGACGGCCTGACGCTGCGCGGCTGGTACCTGCCATCGCATAACCGCGCGGCGGTGGTGGTGATGCACGGCTTCGCGGAGAACCGCACGCAGATGCTCTTCGAGGCGGAGGTGCTCTCACGCGCGGGCTATGGCGTGCTGCTCTTCGACTCGCGCGGCCACGGGGAGAGCGAGGGCGACCTGGTGACCTGGGGCGACCGCGAGCGCGAGGACCTGCGCGCGGCGGTGGACTTCGTCTCGCGCCGCGACGACGTGGATCCGTCCCGCCTGGGCGTGCTGGGCTTCTCCATGGGCGGCACCACCGCGATGCTGGCGGCCCTCGAGGACGAACGCCTCAAGGCGGTGGCCGCCGCGGGCGCGTACCCGTCGCTGGAGGCGGACACGCGCTACAGCTACGGCAGGTGGGGTCCGCTGAGCGCCCAGCCCGCGCTCTGGACCCTGCGCCTGTCCGGCGTGGACGTGGACGCGGTGGACCCCATGAAGCGCCTGTGTGATTTGAAGGGCCGGCCGCTGCTGCTGATCAACGGCGACGTCGACGAGTACGCACCCGCGTTCCTCCAGGACGCGCTCTTCCAGGCCGCGTGCGAACCCAAGTCCTACTGGGTGGTGCCCGGCGCGCACCACGGCGAGTACGCGAAGAAGGCCCCGGAGGAGTACGCGCACCACCTGCGCGACTTCTTCGACGCGGCGCTGCTCAGCGGCTCCTGACCACCACATCCGAGGGGCCCACCAGCTCCGGCGCGTCAGCCGCGGTTGCTGGCGCGTCAGCCGCCGCGACACGCCACTCGGGCGGCGCATCCAGCGCGGGGCGGCCCTCCAGCAGCTCATGCGGGCGGAAGCCGGCCTTGTAGCGCAGTGAGTCGCACGCCAGGACGCGGTAGCCCAGGTACACGTAGGGGATGCCCCGCTCGCGCGCCAGCTCCACCTGAAACAGCACGCTCGCCTTGCCCAGGGACAGCCGCGCGTAGGCCGGGTCGTAGAAGAAGTACACCGCGCTCCACGCGTGCGGCGTCTCGTCGCACAGGCCCAGCCCCACCAGCTTCGGGCCCGCCGGGTCGCTGTCGTCGTACCAGGCCACCTCGCGCGCGGACGGGTGCGGGAAGGCGAACTGGAGCGAATACTCGCGCGCCCCCAGCTCGGAGGACTCCCAGTCCCGGGACGACTCACGATCCGCGTGCCACGCGCGGTACAGCGTCAGGCGCTCCTCGTCCACGCGCGGCGGGCCTACCTCCACGCGCAGGTGCGCGCACGCGGCGCGGGCCCGGCGCTGGCTGCGGTTGGGCGTGAAGCCCGCCACCGGCACGCGCAGGGACACGCACTCGTGGCACGACGCGCAGGCGGGCCGGAAGTACTGCGGGCCGAAGCGGCGCCATCCGCGCACCAGCAGGTGCTCGTACTCCTGCGCCGTCACGTTGCGCATCAGCAGCGTCTCCAGGGACGCCTCCCGCCCCGGCAGATAGCTGCACGGGCGCGGATCTTCGATTTCGTGTGCCAGCAGGACGGCCATCGGTGTTCCCTTCCTGTCGGCCCCAGGCTCCGGCGTCAAGCCATGCCTGCCCGTCCGGCGACCCACCTTTCGTCGGAAACGACCCGCCGGTGCGGGCCGTTCCGTATCCAGGAAGTGGCACAACGGCTGCAAGTCACCGACTGAAGCCGTACCACTTGCGGAAGAGGACGAACGCACATGGCCCGCGAGGAACTGCATCCCGGATGGCTGCCGCTGGACCCCGACGAGGCGGACGGCCCCCTCTCGGGCGACGCCTTCTTCGAGGAGGATGACGCCTTCCACTCCGCCGCCGGAGCCGACGTCGTGGACGACCTGGACGCCTTCGATTTCGCCGTCGCCAGCTACTGAAAAACCCGTGGCCAGGGGGCCACGGTGTGGCAGCCCTGTCGCGATCCGACCGTGATTTTTTCCGGTCCGCCCCCTGCCGGGGCCGTAGAAACTTCCGAGAAACCGGGAGACGGCCTCCCGCGTTCGCTTCCCCGGACAGCGGGCGGGTAACACCCGACACAGGGGCCGGGGCGCAATGCCCCACGCGCGGAGGGCCCGGCTGGCTTCTCAGTCGTGGGGCCCCACCGGTATAAACCGGGGCCTATGTCATCCGTCGACGTCTCAGTGGTGATGCCCACGTACAAGCGCGAGAAGGACGTGGTGGAGGCCATCCACTCCGCGCTGCGTCAAGAAGGCGTCCAGGTGGAGGTGATCGTCCTGGATGACTCCGCGGAGGGCACGGCCCGGGACGCGGTGCAGGGCATTGGTGATGCCCGCGTGCGTTACTTCAAGCAGGAGGTGCCGTCCAAGGGGCGCCCCGCGCTGGTGCGCAACCACGGCGCCACGCTGGCGAAGGGCCGCTACCTGCACTTCCTGGACGACGACGACATGCTCGCCGAAGGGGCGCTCAAGGCCATGGTGTCGGCGCTGGACGCGCGGCCGGACGCGGGCGTCGCGGTGGGCTGGGTGGTGCCCTTCAGCGAGGACCCGGAGTGGCTGGAGGACAAGAGCACCTACTTCGAGCGCGTGGCGCAGGTGGGGGCCACCACGCCCAACAGTGCGTGGACGGTGGCGCACATCCTGTTCCTGGGCACGCTGTACGTGAACTCCGCGTGCATGGTGCGCCGCGAATACTTCCAGCCCCTGGGCGGGTTCGATCCGAACATCCCCGTCTACGAGGACGTGGACTTCTACATGCGCGGCATCCGCCGCTATGGCCACGTCTACGTGAACCGGCCCATCCTCAACTACCGGGTGGGCAAGCCGTCGCTGATGAACGACCTGGGCAAGACAGGCGCGAAGGTGGAGAAGTCCGTGGCGGAGTCCAACGCCATCATCCACAACAAGTACCGGCGCGAGCACGGCGAGCTGGAGTACCGGCTCCTGCAGATGGCCACGCGCGCGCTCAAGGGCCGCTTCGGCCTCACGCGCTACCTCCCCCTCAAGCTGCCGTAAGCGATTCCTGAAAGGGCCTCTCCCCGTGAGCCTGCGTCGTCGCCTCGTTGGAACCGCCAAGCGCCAGTTGAAGCAGACCCTGGGGCCCGTCGTGCAGCGCGCGATGGCCCCCGCGCGCGCCTTCCTCCCCCCGGAGACGTGGGGCCTGGAGTCCCGCGGCGGCCAGGGCCTCTTCCTGGAGGGCGTGTCGCTGTCCCAGCTGGCCCATGAGTACGGCTCGCCGCTGCACGTGGTGCACCTGGCGGCGCTGCACCGCAACGCGGACGCGTTCCAGGCGGTGCCCCCGGGCGCGGCGGGCGGCTGCGAGGTGTATTACTCGTACAAGACCAACCCCGTGCCGGGCGTGCTGTCCGCGCTGCACGCGCGCGGCGTGGGCGCGGAAGTGATTTCCGCCTATGAGCTCTGGCTCGCGCTCAAGCTGGGCGTGGCGCCGGAGCGCATCGTCTACAACGGCCCGGTGAAGTCGGACGCGTCCATCCGCGAGTCCATCACCCGGGGCATCGGCCTGCTGGCCGCGAACCACCGCGAGGAGCTGGACGTCTTCTCACGCCACGCGGCGGAGCTGGGCAAGCGCCCGCGCGTGGCCGTGCGGGTGACGACGATGTCGGGCTGGACGTCGCAGTTCGGCACGCCCATCGCGGGAGGCCAGGCGATGGCGGCGTACCGGCAGGCGATGGCCTGCGGGAACCTGGACGTGGTGGGCCTGCACGCGCACCGGGGCGAGCTGATCCGCACGGAAGCGGAGCTGGAGGGCTTCGTCGGCGCGGTGCTGGACTTCGCGGACGAGCTGCACCGCGAGCTGGGGTTGGACCTGGAGGTGCTGGACCTGGGCGGCAGCCTCTGCACGCCGACGGTGGAGCACATCGAGCAGCGGGACTGGCGGCTCAACCTCACCTTCCAGCGCGACCTGCCCGCGCCGGACTTCGCGGCGGCGCTCTCCATCGAGCGGTACGTGGCGAAGGTGGTGGCCCAGGTGGAGGCGCACTACGCGAAGAAGGGCCGCAAGCGCCCGCGCATCTTCCTGGAGCCGGGCCGCGCGATGACGGGCAACACGCAGCTCCTGCTGGGCCGCGTGCATGCTCTCAAGGATGGCGGCGAGCGGACGTGGGCGGTGCTCGACATGGGCATCAACCACGCCGAATGCGTGCGCAACGAGTACCACCAGCTCTTCCACGTGGAGCAGCCGGCCGCGCCCGCGCACCGGGCGTACACGGTGGTGGGCCCCATCTGCACCCCGGCGGACACGCTGTACCACGCGGTGCGGCTGCCGGAGCTGAAGGTGGGCGACACGCTGGCCATCATGGACGCGGGCGCGTACTTCGTGCCCTTCGGCACGTCCTTCTCCTTCCCGCAGCCGGCCATCGTGGGCGTGGAGGGAGGGAAGGTGCGGCGCCTGCGCCGCGCGGAGACGCACGAGGACCTGATCACCTTCGATGATCCGGTGCCCGCGGCCCCTCGCGCCGCGGGCTGACGGCCCTTCTAGCGGTTGAAGACCATCATCCGCAGGAAGGCGCGGGGGTGGCGCGCGGCCCCGTAGGAGATGGTGGCCAGCTCCACCGCCGCGGGCATCATGTCGTCCCGGTCGATGAGCGGATCCACCGCCGTCGCCTTGTGGGTGTTGAACCACTGCCGCCACTGCCGGGCCTCGTCCGCCGGCAGCGCGCCGGACAGCCGCTGGAGGTTGAGCAGCATCTCCAGCGCGATGCGGTTGCAGAACACCGCGTCCTCGTGCGCGGCGCTGGCGTCGCGTGCGTCCTCCACCGCGCGCTTGAGCGCGTCCCGGTCCCCGGTGGCCGCGTGGTACGCGAGCAGCGGCAGGGGCAGCCCCCGCGCGATGTCGAAGCCCATCTGCCCGTAGAAGCGCGGGTTGAAGTCGATGAGGAGGTACGAGTCCTTCGTCTGGATGAACTCCACCTCGAAGACGCCGTGGTAGCCCAGCTTCTTGCACAGCCGGGTGAGGCCCGCGACCAGGTCCGGGCGCAGCGGCGAGGACTCGAAGCAGACACCCACGCCCAGGCGGCGCGGACGCTGGAGGACCTTCATCGCGGCGCGGGCCTCGAAGAGCTCGCCGGACTCATCCACGAAGCCGGAGAGGCTGTAGATGCCCTCAGCGGCCTCCGGGTGGAACTCCTGCACCATGGGGTTCACCACGGCCGGGTCGAACTTCACGAGCATGGGCGCGTAGGTGTCCCGCGCGAACTCGCGGTACTCGCGCGCCAGGTCGTCCGGCGAGGACACCGGCTGGCCCTTGCGGTGCGTGGCGTGGAGGATCTGCGTGGTGGGCTTGAGCAGCACCGGGAAGTTCGCCTCGCGGCGCACCTGCTCCAGGTCCTCTTCCGACTGGGGGAACCAGGTGCGCGGCAGGTGCAGGCCCACCTCCGTGCCCACTTCGTAGAGGCGGCGCTTGTTGAGCAGGCCATACACCGCGTCCACGCCCGGGTCGTAGAGGTGGAAGAGGTCCTCCAGCTTGGAGCGGTGCGCGGAGATGAGCCACGCCAGCTCGTCGCTCGTCGGGTAGAGCACGTGCTTGACGGGCTCGCGCAGGCCGAAGTCCACCAGCCACTGGAGGAAGGCCTCCGGCTGGGACTCCGGCGGGCACTGCACGCGGCGGCTGACGAAGCGCGAGTAGCTGGCCGGCCCCAAACGGCCGGTGTCCGCCACCGTCACGTCCACGCCGTGGCGGCCCAGACAGCGGGCGGCGGCCAGGGTGCCGTAGAAGTTGGCGGAGAACAGCAACGCGGGGGGCCGGGCCGCGATGACGGCCGCGGGGGCCTCATCGGAGTAGGCGGCCTCTTCCATCTCTTGCTCCAGTTTCGCGGGGTCGGCCTCGCGGCGCGCGCGCGCGGAGGAACGACGGGATTGGCGGTGGGGACGCTGCGCGAGACGACCCCCTCCAAGCTCGGAGGTCGACGGGCCGGCGGCGGACGAGGTGCTTGCCATCAGCCCCGCGGCGAGAAGCGTCAGAAGGTGCCTGTTCATGTCGAGCCGTCTGCCTCTGGCGAATCGGGGGGCCGCCGGAAGCTGAATTCCCGACAGAATACCTTTTCCAGCGGCGCTTGGGACCGGCACCCGCATGATTGCACCCCCAAGGAGTGAGCGGGCTCAGGCCGGAGTGCCACCGGGCGGGCTCCAGCGCAGGAATCCTTGGGTCAAGAGCCACGCGTCGGTGGCGACCCCTGGGGTCGTTCTCGCGAGGCGCACGGCGGACTCTGAGAAGGCGTCCGGGGGCGAGGTGTGTCCTTGCGCGCGCGCGGCCTTCCATGCCGCATCCCACGCCTGGAAGAAGGCGTGCATGGGGTCGCCAGGGCGGACGCGGCGGCGCAAGTCGCGGGGCAGCCAGTCGCGCAGGAGCAGCGGCGCGAAGCCCCGGGAGAAGTCGGTGTGGAAGAGGAGGCCCTCGCGCGCGGGGGCTTCCGTTTCCGGCGTCCGGCGCAGCAGGTGGGCCACCAGCACCGCGCCGTCCGTGTCGGAGGAGCCTTCCACCAGGAGCCCGCCGGGCAGCAGGTGCCGCGACATCGCGCGGTGGGCCTCCGGGATGCGCTCCGGCGCTCCCTGGCGCAGGAGGTTCATGGCGCGCACCATGCGGGCGGGTTCGTCCGGTGACAGCGGGAGCGCGAAGCCGCCCTCGCGGAAGTGCGTGCGCGCATCCGCGTGGTTTCGCGCGGCGGCCGTGGCGCGCTCGGGGTCCAGCTCCACGCCCACCACGGGCAGCTCCGGGTTCAACGCGCGCAAGGCGGCGGCGCTCTCCAGCGTGGTCCACGGGTGCTCACCGAAGCCCACGTCCACGAAGGCGGCGAGGGCCCAGGGGCCATCGTCACGCGTGAGCAACGGGGCCTCGAACTGGCACAGGTACGCGTCCAGTGCGCGCAGACGCCCCCGCGCGGTCCTCCCCCGGGTGCGGGTATCCAGCTCCTGAGCCATGGGCACGACTTCGGCGCTCCGGGCAGGGGACGTCAAGGACTCCTCGCCGGTTGTAGCGCGGGACGTCATTGTCGGGCCCGCGCCGTAACACGTCATGTCACAGCCATTGTCTCAAACATTGTTACAGCCGGGGGTTTCCCCTCTGGAGCCGGGTGGAACGCGGCTGTGAAAGGGATTGGCATCGCTACTGCACAAGGGAGCCGCCGGTGTCGGAGTCCGTGACATCCGTGACCGCAGTCCCCTCCAAGAGATTGGTTCCCCGTCCCCCATGATTACCTCCCGCTTCATGCGCTCCTCCCTCGTTGCCGCCCTCCTCCTCTCCGGCTCCGCCTTCGCGGGCGAGTCCCGGTACGCGTCGGCCGCCGCGGCCGCCTGCACCGAGCTCAAGACCGAGTTGGTGCAGGGCGCGAAGGAGCAGGGCGTCGCGCTCAACGAGGAGGAGATCGGCACCCTCACGACGGACAAGGCCACCGTCGTGGCGACGAGCATCGCGGGCTACGAGAAGGTCCCCGCCACGGAGTACGAGAAGGGCGTGGACGCGGCCTTCGTCTACATCGACGCCGAGGAGGCGGGCATCCCGGCGGGCCACTACCGGGTGAACGTCCGCGCCAGGCCGGAAGACATCCAGGTGGGCAAGTACAAGGCCATCGCCACCCTCATCGACAAGGACGGCAAGGAGGTCGCGCAGCGCGCGACGGTCATCGAGACCTTCCCCTCGGCGGTGAAGTCCGCGCGCTACGGCTCGCCGATGAGCGTGGGCATCCAGCAGCAGACCATCAACGACTGGAACCTCACGCGCTTCCGCAAGACGATCATCGTCGTCATCGTGCACTCGTGGGGCGTCACGGTCATCGACCTGTTCGGCACGGACTACAGCAGCTACTACGGCTTCTAGTCCCGCGCTCCGCCGCCGGGAGCCTCGTGGGTTCCCGGCGGTGCGATTTTCGTCCCATCCGCGGCGCACCTAGAGTGCAGGGCTTGTGAGCCCCTCGTCCGCGTCCTGTCCCCGCTGTGGCGCCCCCCGCGTGACGGGGCCCGAGTGCCCGGCGTGCGGCGTCATCTACCTGCGAGCCGAAGTACGCGCCGCCACCCGTCAGGCCGAGGCCCGTGACCGCGAGGCCCGCGAGGCGGCCCAGCGGGAAGCCGAGGACCAGCGGGCCGCCCTGCGCGAGGCGCTGGAAGCCCACACCGTCCCCACGTTCGTCTCGCCCCTGGTGGCGGCGCAGCCCACGCCGGAGGCGGCCACGGAGGGCATCACCTTCCACCCGGACGAGGGGCTGAGCGACGGTGCCCTGGAGGCGCGGCTGCGGCTGGCGGTGCTTCCCGTGGCGCTCGTCGGAGCGTGGTTCGCGGTCCAGTCGCCCTTCTTCCACTTCCTGATGCGCACCTTCCTCACCATGCCGGTGCATGAGCTGGGGCACGCCGTCACCGCCTGGTTCTGCGGCTACACCGCCACGCCCACGTTCTGGGTGACCCACGTGTCGCAGGAGCGCTCGACGTCCATGGTCATCCTGCTGTCGGGCCTGCTGGGCGCGCTCGTGTGGCAGGGCTGGAAGCGCCGCCGGTGGGCGTGGATGGGCGTGGGCGTGGTGCTGCTCGCGGCGCTCGGGGCGGGCAGGTTCGGCCTCACCCCTACCCAGGCCCGCGCCCTCATCTACTTCGGCGGCGACGCGGGCCGGATGGTGCTGGGCACCCTGCTGATGGCCACGTTCTTCGTGCCGCCGGGCCACTACCTCCACCGGCATCAACTGCGCTGGGGCTTCGTCGTCATCGGCGCGGCGGCGCTCATGGACAGCTTCGAGACGTGGTGGTCGGCCCGCACGAACGTGGACCGCATCCCCTTCGGCCGCGTCGAAGGCGCGGGCCTCAGCGACCCCAGCGCCCTGGTGGACGTGTACGGATGGAACGTCAGCCGCGTCATCCACTGGAACGTGAACGTGGGCCTCGCGTGCCTCGCCGTGCTGGCCGCGCTCTACCTCGTCTCCCTCTGGCGTGTCCGCGACGTGCTGCGCGGCTGAGGCGCGGCCTCGCGCCAGTTGCCGAACGGCCACTCGAAGCCCGGCGTGCTCAGCACCTCCGGCTTCCGCGCGCCCCGCCAGCGCAGGGCCTCGCCGGGCCGCAGGAGGAGCGCCTCGGGCCCCTCGCCCCGAGCCTTGCGCACCTCGGCCAGCCGCTCCGGATACGGGTCCGCGTCCGGGTTCTCGTCCATGTTGCTCGCGCCCTCGACGGGCTCGCCCGGATAGCCGTCGTAGCGAGGCCCCATGCCCTCGCGCCAGTACCAGGGGGCGCCGCCGTCCGCGCAGGGCACCACGTAGCGGGCGCCCAGGAGCGCGCCGTAGCGCAGCGCCTCCTCCGGGCCCGCCATCAGGCGCTGCGGCGTGGTGAGCGCGTCGCGCGGCACGTTGACGAGGAACGCGTCCAGCGTGGTGAAGCCGAAGAAGATGGGCGGCAGCCGGAAGCCGCGCACGCCGCAGAAGAGCACGTCCACCGGGCCCTGCTGCTTGCGCACGCGGCGGCACACCGCGGCCATGTCCCCGCGCACGTCATGGCCCGCGTCCGCGAAGAAGGCGGCGGAGAAGTCCTTCGAGCGCACGAGCCACGTGTTGCCCTCGTTGTAGAGGTCCGGGTGGGGCCCCTCGCCGTCGGTGGGCTGCTCGCCGTGGAAGGGCAGCGCGTGCACCGTCACGTCGCCCACCTGCCGCGTCTCGCCCCAGCGAAGGGGCTCCACGTGCGTGAAGCCCAGCTGCTTCAGCCGCAGCGCGCAGTCCGTGGAGAAGAGGCTTTCGCGCGCCACCGCCGGCACGAAGATGCGCGTGTCGCGAGGCAGGGGCAGCAGCGAGCCCAGGTGGAAGTGGTCCCCGTGCGAATGGGTGATGACCACCGCGTCCACCCGGCCCAGGTCCGACGCCTGCAACGCGCCATAGCCGGGCAGGTCCGCTTCGCCCGTGGGGCGGAAGTACGGATCCACCAGCACGCGCCCTTCCCTGCCCGACACCAGCACCGTGTTGTGCCCCACGAAGAGGGCCCCTGGTCCCGGCACGTCCACCGGCCCCATGTGGCGCACGAGCCAGCCGGCCTGCGACAGGTCGCCGAGCAGCTCGCCCACGACGGGCACGGTGGCCAGCGCGCGCAGCTCCTCCCGGGTCGCGCCACGAGCGAGCGACGCGAACAGGTCCGCCACCACGGGCCAGTCCTTCGCGCGCACCGGCACGTCCAGCCCCAGTGAGTCCTGGCGCAGGTGCAGCACGCGCGGGCGGTGGCGCAGCGGATCCGGGAAGAGGACGTCCTCGCGGAGCACTCGCCGGCCCATGCGCCGCTTCGTGCCCTGGCAGAGCGCGGCGTAGCGAGGCGTGTCCTCCAGCCAGCGGATGAGCGCGTCCGCTTCGCGCAGGGCACCCTCGCGGCCCAGCGCGGCGATGTGGCGCTTCAGCGGCACCTGCGCGCGGCGCACGGGGCGCGCGGTGGGCCCCTGGATGCTGCACCCCAGGTCCTCGTGATGGTCGGCCTCCGTGCGGGCGGAGGCGAGGACGGCCAGGCTGACGCCGCGGTGCAGGGTGAGTCGCATGCGTGCGACGTCGCATGGCGCCCTGCCCTTCGCAAGGGCTTGCGCTTGCGACCGGCCGCCGGGCTGCCCGCGACCTCGCGGGTTGTGGGCGCCCCATGGGGCCGGTACCCTCCCCCGCACCCATGGCCC
>NZ_RAWN01000127.1:0-29430 GCF_003668895.1 Corallococcus sp. AB045 | reverse complement strand
GCCCCCGACGACGCCACCCACCGCGCCGTCCGGCACGCCCGACCCCGCGGGCGCCTGCGACGCGACCACCTCCGTCGCGACCGGCGTCTCCACCTGCTCCACCACCGGCGCCGTCTCCTTCACCGGCTCCGGAACCTTCGCGGGCACCACCAGCTCCCGGTGCTTGGGGCGCGGCTTCTGCACCACCGGCTTCACGGGCTCCGGGGTCGCCTGCTTCAGCGCGCCACCGCCCAGCGGCGGCGGAGGCGGCGCGTAGGCCATCAGCACCAGCTCCGGCTCCGGCTTCTTGACCTGCGGCGGCGGCGGGTTCGACACCACCAACAACCCCACCGCCACCGCGAGCACGTGCGCCGCGGTCGCGGTCAGCAGGGCCCCGCTCCAGCGACCCCATCCCGCCTCCGCCGTCGCGGTCGCGGACTGGAAGAGCCCCGCCGGACCCCGCACTGCATCCGCACGGGCGGTCACAGCTTGCGGCAGCGCAGGGGCAGCACCCAATCCGTCGTCGAAGTTGAGAATGGTTCGCATTTTCGGTTGCCGGAAGGGGATACCCCCTAGCGGGTGGCAACGTCAATCTGGAGCGATGCTGAAATCATCCCGGCGCACCATCACGTGACAGTTTCGTCGCCAAGGGCGCGATTTTCCGAGGTGCGTGAGAACCCGGCTGCGTATAAAGGCCTTCCGCTGACTCGTTTTTGTCGTCGCCCGACTGTCGCATCGGGTACGACACGCTTAACCCCCCCATCCATGACGCCGGCCCCTCCCCACACCGGGCGTGAAGCCCTCCGTGAGTTCAGGTTCGCCCTGGCGGCGGTCGTGTGCGCGGCGGTGCTGGCCGGGCTGCTGGGGATGGTGGGGCTTTCGTCAGCGCCCTCCACCGGAGCCCGATGGGGAGCCCGCCAGGAGGCCGCGGCGTCCCGGACGCATGCGGTGTCGCGCACGCCATCCACCCCGAAGCTGGGGTGGGAGGAAGCGGGGCTGCTGCATGGCTCGCACGTGGCCGCGCCTCGGACGGGCTTACGCGATCAGGTGGATGGCGGGGGTGCCGGCCTCCGTCCCCTGACGCCCTTCGCGCCCCGGCCGGACACGCTGCGCGCGATCCTCGCGCGCCATGACGCGCGGATGCTGGCGCGGGCCGAGGGCCTGCTTGCCCGCGCGCTGCCCTCCCGGCTCACGCCGCTGGCGGACCGTCCCCGGACGGTGAACTGCCCGGCACAGGGTCCGCCCCTCCCAGGCTGAGCGGTTCTTTTCCGTCCTTCTGCTTCCGTTCGAAGGCCCGCGCCCGTTTCCAACCCGGTGTGACCCCTGGGACCAGGCGGGCAGGCCCTTCCCACGACACAACCCTTCCAGCACGCGGTGCTCCCTTCACGGCCGCGCGAGACCTTCTTCCATGTCTCCATCCCCTTCCCCCGATCCCACCTCCACCCCTTCGCAGCAGGCCCAGCAGGGCGGCTCCACCCACGATCAGTGGCAGGGCGCGCGCCTGTTGTGGAGCGGACTGCTGTGCCTGGCCATCATCGTCGGGGCCATTGCCCTCGAGCGATGCAGCTGAGTCCGCCCTAACTTCCTGTCGTTCCGGCCCCGCGCAGCGCGGGCGGGGCCGGTCATCGCGAGCCCATCACCTCCAGAGGCGCCCCCATGCACGACGCCCACGCGTTCCTCCAAGCCCTCGCCACCGTCCTTTGTGTCGCGGCGGTCACCACGGTCCTCTTTCAGCGCCTGCGCCAGCCGGTGGTGCTGGGCTACATCCTCGCGGGCTTCATCATAGGACCGCACGTCCCCATCCCCCTGGTGGCGGACCCGGGCATCGTGCAGACGCTGTCGGAGATGGGCGTCATCCTGCTGATGTTCTCCCTGGGGCTGGAGTTCAGCCTGCGCCGGCTGTTCCAGGTGGGGCCCACCGCGGGGCTCACCGCCTTCATCCAGTGCAGTGTGATGGTGTGGCTGGGCTTCATCATCGGCCGCGCCTTCGGCTGGACGATGCTGGAGAGCCTGTTCACCGGCTGCTGCATCGCCATCTCCAGCACCACCATCATCGCCAAGGCCTTCGACGAGCAGAACATCCGGGGCGCGCTGCGCGGCATCGTGGTGGGCATCCTCATCGTGGAGGACCTCATCGGCATCCTGCTGATGGCCATGCTCACCGCGGTGTCCAGCGGCACCGGCCTGTCCGCCGGGGACCTGGCGTACACGGTGGGCCGGCTGGCCGCGTTCCTCGTGGGGCTGGTCGGCATTGGCCTGTTCGTCGTGCCCCGGTTGATGCGCTACATCACGAAGCTCCAGCGGCCGGAGACGACGCTCGTCACCAGCGTGGGCATCTGCTTCGCGGGCGCGCTCCTGGCGCAGACGTTCGGCTACTCGGTGGCGCTGGGCGCGTTCCTCGCGGGCTCGCTGGTGGCGGAGTCCGGCGAGGGCAAGGAGATCGAGCACCTGGTGCAGCCGGTGCGCGACCTGTTCGGCGCGGTGTTCTTCGTGTCGGTGGGCATGCTGATCGATCCGGCGCTCATCCGCGAGCACTGGCTGGCCATCGCGGTGCTCACCGGCGTGGTCATCCTGGGGAAGATCCTCAGCGTGTCGCTGGGTGCGTTCTTCACGGGCAACGGCACGCGCACGTCCGTGCAGGCGGGCCTGAGCCTGTCCCAGATTGGCGAGTTCTCCTTCATCATCGCGGGGCTGGGCCTGTCCCTGAAGGCCACGGGCACGTTCCTCTACCCGGTGGCGGTGGCCGTGTCCGCCATCACCACGCTGACCACGCCGTGGCTCATCCGCGCGTCCGACCCCATCGCCAACTGGGTGGACCGCAAGCTGCCGGCGCCGCTACAGACGTTCGCGTCGCTGTACGGCAGCTGGGTGGAGAACCTGCGCACGTCGCCGCGCCAGAAGACGGTGGGCGCGCGCGTGCGGCGCATGGGGCTGTTGATGCTGCTGGACGCGGCGTTCATCACCATCATCGTCATCGGCACGTCCGTGCTGCTGCCCCAGGTGACGGAGTTCATCGACGAGCGTATGGGCTGGGGCAAGACGATGACGCCGTGGATCGTCATCGGCCTGGCCACGGCGCTGGCCCTGCCCTTCTGCGTGGGCATCGTGCGGATGGGGCGGCGGCTGGGCGTGGTGCTGGCGGAGGGCGCGCTGCCGGCGGCCGCCAACGGCAAGGTGGACCTGGCGGCGGCGCCCCGGCGGGTGCTGGTGGTCGCGCTCCAGCTGGCCAGCGTCTTCATGGTGGGCGTGCCGGTGCTGGCCATCACCCAGCCGTTCATCCCCGGCGTGCCGGGCGCGGTGCTGCTGCTGGTGTCCCTGGGTGTGATGGGCTTCGCCTTCTGGAAGAGCGCCACGAACCTGCAGGGGCATATGCGCGCGGGCGCGCAGGTCATCGTGGAGGCGCTCGCGGCCCAGTCCCACGCCAAGGGCGACGAGGACGAGCCTTCACAGGACGTGTTGCACGGCGTGCGCCAGATGCTGCCCGGCATCGGCGAACCGGAGTCGGTGGCGCTCGGCGAGTCCAGCGCGGCGGTGGGCCGGACCCTGGCGGAGCTCAACCTGCGCGGCATGACGGGGGCCACGGTGCTGGCCATCCGGCGGGGCGAAGCGGGCGTGCTGGTGCCCACCGCGCAGGAGGTGCTGCGCGCGGGTGACATCCTCGCGCTCGCGGGGACGCACGAGGCCATCGACGCGGCGAAGGGCGTGCTCGGCTGACGCGGGGCACCGGATGCAATGGGGGACGCGGCCGTCCGTAGCAAGGGCATGCCGCTCCCCTTCCGCGTTCCGGAGGTCCCCGCCATGCGCCGCCCGCTCCTTCCCACCCTGTTGCTCGCCTGTTCGCTGGCCGTGCCCGCCCTGGCGGCGGAACCGGCGAAGAAGCCGGCCAAGGCTCCCGCCAAGACCATCTGCGTCAACGTCAAGGACGGGAGCAAGGCGGTCCAGGGCACGAACCTGGTCATCGAGCCCGGGGAGAAGGTCAAGGACGCGGTCGCCGTGGATGGCGACGTCATCGTGAAGAAGGGCGCGGTCGTGGACAACGACGTGGCCGCCATCCGGGGGCGAGTCATCCTGGAGCCCGGCGCGAAGGTGAAGGGCGACGTGGTGTCCATTGGCGGCGAGGTGCGGGTGACCGCGGGCGCGCACGTCGACGGGAGCGCGACGGCGCTGGGCGGCAAGCTCGTGGTGGACAAGAAGGAGGACGTCGGCGGCGAGCAGAACTCCTTGTCCCTGGTCTTCAACGGCGACGACCTGGTGAAGGAGTTCGTCGGCAAGGCGCTCGACGAGGATGCGGGCAAGTGCCACATCCTCGATGACGACGAGGACGACGACGGCGACAAGGACGTCTGAGCCGTCCTCCTTTGTGTCAGGCGGCCCCCGTCACTTCCATTCTGGCAGGGGCTTGCGCGTGGCGCGGCGGCGCGAGCGGGGTTGCAGGTGCACCTCGTCCCCGCGGCAGACGCGCACGCGCAGGAAGCGCTGGAGCTGATCCAGGGCCAGGTCGTGGTCCTTGTCGCTCTCCGCGCAGCAGCAGTCGCTGAGCACGGTGATCTTGTACTCGTGCATGTGCGCGTCGTGGGCGCTGAAGAAGACGCACAGGTTGGTGGCGATGCCCGCGAGCAGCAGCTTCTTCGTGCCCAGGTGCTCCAGCAGGGGCACCAGCGACGTGGCGAAGAAGGCCGAGTGCTTGGGCTTGAGGATGAAGTAGTCGTCCGGCCGGGGCTTGAGCGCGCGGGCGACCCGCTGGCCCCGGCTGTCCTTCCGGGTGCAGTGCTTGTAGACGTCCGTGAAGCTGCTGCGCCACAGGTCGAAGTTGTCGTTGACGTAGATGACCGGGACGCCGGCCTTGCGCATCCGCTCCGCGAAGGGGCCCAGGCGCTCCACCATGCGCAGCGCCCAGGGCAGGACGTTCTCCCCGCCGGGGAACTCCAGGTCGTTGATGACGTCGATGATGAGCAGCGCGGTGTCATGCCGCCGCTCGTGCGGCGTGCGCGTCTGCTTCCGGACCGCCTGGCGCGGCTTCGCCACGTCCACCTCCCCGTGGCTGAACGCTAATCATCCTCCCGCCGGGGGGTGGAGTCCCCGCGCGGGAGGATGTTCGCTGGCAGCCAACGTCCCCCAGGTGCTGCGTGCGGCGGGTTACCGCCGGGCGCGGCGGGGCCTCCACACGACTCCCGCGAGCAGCCACCAGGCCAGGACGCCTGGAAGCGCGGTGGCGCCGGCACTGCACCCGCCGGATTCATCCTCCATGTGCACGAGCACCGCGCCGCCGTCCTTCGCGGGGCCCTCGGGCACCTGGGTTCCCGCGTCCACGGCTGAACCGGCATCCACCAGGGTTCCCGCGTCCGCCACGGCCTCTGCATCCTCGAAAGCCCCTGCATCCTCCACGGCTCCCGCATCCTCGGTAGCCCCAGCGTCCACTCCAGCATCGCCTTCCACGCCGCCGTCACTGCCGGGCTCCTCAAGCACCTCGTCCTCCTCCGTACGAGCCTGGACGGTGACCACGGGGAAGTCCTGCGACGGCGTGAACGTGAAGGTCGCATGCTCGACGTCCGCATCCGCGTCCTGCGCCGCGCCCAGCGTCACGAACTGAGGCACGCTCCAGTTCTCGGTAGTGAAGCGGAGCGAGGCGCCCTCCATCACGGACAGGTCACCCTCGCCCCCCTGCGCTGCCACCTTGACCCAGACGTCCACCAGGGGTGGCATTGCCAGGGACACCATGACCGTCTGGGTTTCGCCCTCCGGAATGACGAACTCCGAGGGCGACACGACCAGGGCCTGACCTTCTGGTGTTGGGGTGACCCGCAGAATCACCCCATAACCCAGCACATACAACGCCCCGTCCGGTCCCTCACTCACGTCGACGTAGCCGGCCCCCGTCTCGTGATTGATGATGAGGTCCTCCGCGGCCACGGAGCCGTCCGCCGCGAACCGGACCCGATGAAGCATCCCGCGGTAGTCCGTGAACAGGTAATTGCCGGAGTAGCTCGAGGGGAATCGTGTCCCCCCATAGAACATGCCCCCCATGACGAAATCGCCCTCGATCCATCGCTCGAGCTGGCCGCCGCCGCTCACCGCATCCGGCACTGGCTGGTCCACGGAGAACGACTGCGGGGAGGGATGCCCCGTGACATAGAAGTTCCCGTTGAAGCTGGGATCCTCCACGTCTCGGATCATGACCCGCGTCCCCTTGTGGTACCAGGAGGAGTCAAAATAGTCGTTCAGGAGCGTGAAGGTCGCGACGCCGTTCTGCCGCACCGCACCTGTCGGCGTGAGCGGATTGACATCGTAGTAGCGCAGGTATGAATACACGGGCGCCAGGTAGCCTGCGGGCCGGTTGTAGTCATAGTCGGGCCACCCCCCATGGTCGCCCGGCCCCACACTGAAGACCTGAAGGTTTTCCGGACTCGAGGCATTGGCCCACAGGCGGCCAGTTCCTGGCTGGAAAACCAGCCCGAAGAGATTGCAGAAGCCCCGCGCCCAGATGCTGTCCACGTTCGGGCCCGCACCGTCGTAGAAGGGATTGTCCGTGGGCACGGTGCCATCCGGACGCACACGGTGGATCTTGCCCGCCGCATTCGTCAGAACGTCTGCTTCACGGTAGCCGTGGAGACTCCCCACCCCGAAGTACAGCATGCCATCCGGACCGAAGGTCATCCCGCCGCCGTCGTAGTCGAGCTCTCCTGCCGGGAGCCCATCCACGATGACGGTGCGATTCACGCCGACGCCACCGACGTCGGTATACCGGAAGATCTGCAACTGGTAGCCCGGCATCGCCGCGAAGAAATAGACGTAATGGTTGCTCGCGAAGTCCGGATCGAAGGCCATGCCCAGGAGGCCTTCCTGGGCATTACGATTGAATGATTCGGAAATGAATGGGGTCGGCTGCACGACGCCGTTCACCACGACACGGACCTTCCCAGACAACGTCGTCACGAACAGGCGGCCAGACCCGTCCGGAACCCATCCCATCCGGGAGGCGTCCTCGCTGGTCGTGCCGAAGTCCACCCAGTTCGCGATCTCAAGGTCACGAGCCGTCTCGACGGGTTGGGAATAGACGGGGAAGGCTGTCAGCAATGCCAAGGGAAGCCAAGGGGCAATGGATCGCATATCAAGCACGCTAGCGTGCCCTCCCGTCTGACCGTCAGTCTTTTCCCTCCAGTTCCGCTTCAGCTCCGCCGGGCGCGGCGGGGCCTCCACACGACTCCCGCGAGCAGCCACCACGCCAGGACGCCTGGAAGCGCGGTGGCGCCGGCACTGCACCCGCCGGATTCATCCTCCTGGGGGCCCGTCACCGTGCCGCCGTCCTTCGCGGAGCCCGCGTCCACCCCGGTCCCCGCGTCCGCACGGGTCCCTGCGTCCACCTGGGTACCGGCGTCCACTCCGGTGCCCGCGTCCGCGCGGGTCCCTGCGTCCACCTGGGTGCCGGCGTCCACCCCGGTGCCTGCGTCCGCACGGGTCCCGGCGTCCACCTGGGTGCCGGCGTCCACTCCGGTCCCGGCGTCCACACCCGCGTCGCCTGCCACGCCGCCGTCGCCGGGCCCCTGCGGCAGGTCGTCGTCCACCGTGCGGGCCTGGACGGTCACCACGGGGATGTCCTGGGTCGGCGTGAACGTGAGGGACGCGTGTTCGACCTGCGCATCCGCGTCCTGCGCCGCGCGCACCGTCACGAACTGAGGAACGCTCCAGTTCTCTCGCGTGAACCGAAGCGAGCCACCCTCCACCAAGATCAGGTCACCCTCGCCCCCTTGCAGCACCACCTTGACCCAGACGTCCACCAGCGGAGGCATCGCCAGGGACACCGTGACCGTCTGGGTTCCGTCCTCCGGGACGACGAGGTTCAAGGGAGACACGCTCAGGGCCTGGGTTCCCGGCACCGGGGTGACCCGATGGACCCCCCCGTGGTGGCTGAGGACATACAGCGCCCCGTCCGGCCCCTCGTTCACGTCAACGAAGCCGCCGCCCGTCTCATGATTCATGATGATGTGTTCCCTGGCCACGGAGCCATCCGCCGCGAACTGCATCCGGTGAAGCATCCCGCGGTAGTCCGTGAACAGGTAATTGCCGGAGTAGCTCTGGGGGAAGCGCGTCCCCTTGTAGAACATGCCTCCCATCGCGAACTCGCCCTCCGGCCATCGCTTGAGATAGCCGCCGCTACTCACCGCGTCCGGCTCCGGCTGGTCCACGGTGAACGACTGCGAGGAGGGATGACCCTTGATGTAGAACTCGCCGTTGAAGCTGGGGTTCGCGACATCGAAGATCGAGACCAGCGTCCCCTTGCGATACCAGGATGAATTGTAATAGCCGCCGACCAGCGTGTAGGTCGCGACGCCGTTCTGCCGCACCGCGCCTGTCGCCGTGAACGTGGCTTCATCGTTGACACCGGGCAGGTATGAGTACACCGGCGCCAGGTATCCCGCGGGCTGGTTGTTCTCATAGTCGGGCCAACCCCCATGGTTTCCCGCGCTGACACTGAAGATTTGATTGGCCCCAGGGCCTGAGACATTGGCCCACAAGCGCCCGGTTCCCGGCTGGAAGACCAGCCCGTAGAGGTTGTGGAAGCCCCGGGCCCAGATGCTGTCCACGTTGGGGCCCGCCCCGTCGTGGAAGGGATTGTCGGTGGGCACGGTGCCATCCGGGCGCACGCGGTGGATCTTTCCCGCCGCGTTCGTCAGGACGTCCGCGCTCCGGATGCCCTGGAGCGTCCCCACCCCGAAGTACAGCATTCCATCCGGACCGAAGGTGAGCCCTCCGCCGTCATAGTCGAGCACTCCCGCCGGGAGCCCGCCCACGATGACGGTGCGATTCACGCCGACGCCGCCGGAGTCGGTGTACCGGAAGATCTGCAACGTGAAGCCCGGCATCGCCGCGAAGAAATAGACGTAGCGGTTGCTCGCGAAGTTCGGATCGAAGGTCATGCCCAGGAGGCCTTGCTGCTCGTGCCCCTGGGTGAAGGACTCGGAGATGAAGGGGGTCGGCTGCACGACGCCGTTCTTCACGACGAGGACTTTTCCAGACATCGTCGCCACGAACAGGCGGCCAGAGCCATCCGGAACCCAGCCCATCCGGGTCGCGTCGCTGGCCGTTGCGAAGGTCACCCAGCCTTCCTGGACCTCGAGGTCACGAGCCGTCTCGACGGGTTGGGCATGGACGCGGAAGGCTGTCAGCAATGCCAGGGCAAGCCAGGGGGCGATGGGGCGCATGCCGCGCAAGCTACCATCAATTCCGGACATCCCGAGCCGCGCCAGGCCTGGGCTTCACGCCCCAGATGCCCACCTTGCCGTCATCCATGCCCCAGCACACGAAGCGCCCGTCGGGAGAGAAGTTCGCGGTGCTGCCCTGCATGTCATCCAGGTCCGAATAGGCGAAGACGCGCTGGCCGGCATGGACGTCGATGACCACGAACGCGCTCGTGTCCGCGCTGGCGGCCAGCAGGGAACCCTCGGGGCTGAACTCGACCTGCATCGCACCGGAGGCCGGGCCCGCGATGCTCCGAACGGTTTCCAGTCCGGGGAGGCCCAGGAACAGCAACTTGCCACCGGAGTTGGCAGCGACCAGCCCTTCTCCAGACGGAGTGAACGCCACGTTCCAGGTCAGCTGGGCATCGAGCGTGCGGGCCCCCACGACCTTGCCGGTCCTCGCATCCCAGAGGCGAACGGAAGCGCGTGTCGCGGCACCGGCCTGCTCCTCTGCGGCACCCACGGCCGCGAACCGGCCATCCGCCGACAGCGCGCAGCCATAGAGGAACGCGGGGTCCTCCAGCCGCCACACGAGCCAGCCGCGCTCCAGGTCCCAGAGCAGGACCCGGCCCTGGCCGGACGTGAGCAGCAGGCGCGTTCCGTCCGACGACAGGCACGCGCTGGCGACGGACCCGCCGGTCTCCACCGAGGACAACAGCGTGCCGTCCGTGACGGACCAGGTCTGGAGGGTGCCGCGCGCGGTCACGGACAGGATGCGCTGGGAGCCAGGGAGGAACCACGCGGCCACGCAGCGGGAAACGGAGAGCGTGAAGAGCGGAGTCGCCGCTTCCGAGTGCAGGTCCCACCAGCGCAACGGCGTCCCACCCTGCTTCTGGACGGACAGCAGGAAGCGCGACGACGCATCCCACGCCAGCCACTGCCACCGCGAGTACTGCGACAGCTCCGGCTCCCCCAGCGTCCGCAGCAGGGACAGATGCTTCACGGTGTCAGGGGTCAGCGTCAGGGAAGGCGTGAGCATGGTGCGAATCCGAAATGGCGCATAGCCGCTCAAGAGTGAGCCTTGAAGCAGTTTCGAACGAAGAGGCCGCGATGACCCGCTCCGCACGCTGCGTCATGGTGGGCTGCGCGCTGGGGGGCTTGAGCCGGGCCGAACGGACGGCCTAAGACGCGGCCTCCCCGTCCAGGGGACCCTTTTCGAGGAACTTCATGTTCAAGAAGATTGCCATTGGCGTTGTCGCCGTGCTCGCGCTGCTCGCCGGCTTCATCACCACCCGCCCCGATACCTACACCGTCACGCGCACCGCCACGGTGCCGGGTGCACCCGACGTCGCGTTCGGTCTGGTCAATGACTTCCACCAGTGGAACCAGTGGTCTCCCTGGGACAACCTCGACCCGAACATGAAGAAGACCTTCGGCGGCGCGGAGTCGGGCGTTGGCGCCACCTATGGGTGGGTGGGCAACAACGACGTGGGCGAGGGCCGCATGACCATCCTGGAGGCCACCGCCGACGCGTCCGTCCGCATCAAGCTGGAGTTCATCAAGCCCTTCGAAGACAGCAGCATCACCACCTTCTCGTTCAAGCCCGCCAACGACGGCACCACCGTCACCTGGACCATGGCCGGCGAGCACACCTTCGTGAGCAAGGCGATGTGCCTGTTCATGGACATGGATCAGATGATCGGCAAGGACTTCGAGAAGGGCCTCGCCAGCATGAAGACCGCCGCCCAGACCGAAGCCACCAAGCGCGCCGAGGCCGAAGCCGCTCGCAAGGTCGCCGAGGCCAAGGCCGCCGAGGAAGCCGCCGCAGCCGCGCCCGCCGTCGCCGCGCCCACCCCGTAGTCCACGGCTCCACCTCGTGGCTCCTGGCCCCTCGCGCCTTCCCGGCACGAGGGGCTTTCTCGTTCTCACAACCTCCAGGCTTGAGGCGCGGGCTCCCGCACCTGCCCCAGGCTCCTGCGGTTGACCAATCGATTGCGTGGATCCACCGCGACCTGGCGGACCGCCCAATCCACTCCCGTCACCGTGAGCCGAGCCGTCGCGGACTCCGGCTCCAGGCCGTAGGAGACGGCGACCCTCCGCCGCGCCTCCGG
This sequence comes from Corallococcus sp. AB045, assembly GCF_003668895.1. NCBI lineage: Bacteria > Pseudomonadati > Myxococcota > Myxococcia > Myxococcales > Myxococcaceae > Corallococcus > Corallococcus sp. AB045. Next base: position 18,164 of record NZ_RAWN01000127.1, on the reverse strand, counting down.
CGCATCGCCCTGGAGATCCAGCTCCACCTCGCAGGGGTACACCTTTCCCGTCACCGTCCGCTGCGTCACGGTCAACGTGAGCGCGTCCTCCTGGCTCCACTCCACCTGGAAGTACGGCCAGTCCGGCTCCCCTTCCCCGTCCACCCAGGTGTCGAAGTAGCGCTGGAGGCTCTTGCCGGAAGTGGCTTCGAGCGCCCGGCGTAGGTCCTCGATGCTCCGGACTCCCGGCTCCGCCAGGAACGTCTGGAGCCCCGCCAGCACCTGGGGCCGTCCCAACAGGGACTCCAATTGCACCAGGAGGATCATTGGGCCCGTGCCGTAGATGTCATTGATGAAGGACAGGAAGGGCGGCGCGGGCGTGTCTCGTGGACGCAGGTGGTAGGACGCGGTCCGGGCCAGCCGGTCCCAGTACGCCAGCGTCACGGCGGCATCGTCACCTCGGTGCTCGTCTTCAAAGACATACGTGAGGTACTCCGCTACCGCCTCTTTCCACGGGTAGTCCTCCGCGCTCGCCAGCGTCGTCCGGTCTCCGGCCCACTGGTGCACGACTTCATGCATCAACGTGTGCAACGTCACGTTGGCGTAGACCCCGCCAATCCCTGGCAGGTCGTCGCGCAGCACGATGTTGGCCGGGTGCTCCATGCCCAGCCAGTCCGTGCGCCCGCTGGCCACCCGCAGCTCGGGGCCATAGGGCAGCGGGCCGAAGCGCGCCGTCATCCACTCCAGGAACTCCGCCACCGCGCCCGCGTCAATCGCCGGCCCGATCAGTCCCCCTGGCGGCTCATACAGATCCACGCGCCCCGCGTTCGTGTCCACCAGCCGCGTGCGCTCCCACGCCGGATGCGACGCGACCATGAAGGCGGAGTACGTGGGGGCCCGCGTCCCCAGCAGCTCGCAGCGCGTATGTGTTTCATCCCGCCGCGACAGGCTCCCCGGACACAGCACCACCTCGCCGGGCGCGTGCGTGATGTCGAAGGTGAAGTGCGCCAGCCGCCCGGGCGCCGTGTCACACGGACCGAAGAGGTCGCAGGACTCCAGCCATCCCAGCAGATACGTGAAGGGACGGCCCTGCGCATCCAACCGCCGAGAGAACCCCACCTGCGTGTAAGGCACCGTGGCCTCCGGAACACGCAACCGGCTGTCGAGCCACAAGGGCCCCTCCACCGGAGCCACGCCACAGACCTCCAGCCGACCGTCCGCCATGCGGAAGCTTTCGGGAGGCACACCGCCCCACCGCGCGTCCATCACCTCCGCGCGAGCCGGAAACGACACGCAGCCCCGCGCGCCCGCCTCCACGTCCAGCCACAACCGGGACGATGCCTCCCCTGTCGTGAGGTCGAACACGAAGTCGTAGCGCTCCACCCTGGACGCCAGCGGCGCCCCACCCGCGTCCGGCGGTTCCAAGGGCGGCTCGCCGGACTCGCAGCCCATCACGCCCAGGACCAAGCACGGCAGCGCGAAGCGTCTGAGCCAGGGCAGGAGCACGACACGGATACGGACCAGGGCGCTCCCCCGGGTCGTCCTGAAAAGAAAGAGGGGCGGCCCGTAACTCAGGCCACCCCTCCCTCACCTCAAGCGCTCACCCTACTTCGTGAACGTGATGGGCCCCGAGGACAGCGTGGTGTTGTTCGCGCCATCCACCGCACGCACGCGCCACGTGTGCGAGCCCGTGGACAGACCGTTCAGCGTCGTCTGCTCCGTGCCCACGCCGTACACCTCGAACTCCCACAGCGAGTAGCCGTACGCCGTCGCACGCTGCACGCCGCGCATGCGCACGAAGCGGCCCACGCCGGCCACCGTCCAGTCGTCGATGCCGCCGTCGCCAGTGTCCACCGTCCTCAGCGCCGTCCAGGTCGTGTTGTCCAGCGACGCCTCCAGCACGTAGCGGCGGCCATACGCGGCCTCCCAGTTCAGCACGATGCGCTTGAGCGAGTAGATGGCCCCCAGGTCGATGGTGATGGCCTCCGTGTCGCCCGTGGTCGCCGTGCCCACGCTGGACCAGCGCGTCGCCAGGCTTCCGTCCACCGCGTCGTTCGCGCTGCCGAACTCCACGGACGTGGCGTAGGCATTCTTGCCCCGCGCCAGGTTCGTGCCCGCCGGCACCGGCGTGCTGCGCAGGATGGGGGGCCCGCGGTCCGCGCCGTCCACGATGAGGACGTACTCCGCCACGCCCGCGCCCATGTCCGTCGTCTGCTCCCAGATGAAGCGCGTGGACGTGCCCGGCACCGACTGCCCGGCCGACGGCGACAGCGCCGCGAAGGCCGCGGGCGGCGTCGTGTCGTTCAGCGTGAAGGTGAACGTCGCGGACTGCGTGACGCCGTTCGCCCAGTTGAACGCCTTCACGAACCAGGTGTGCGTCCCGTTCGCCAGCTTCAACCCATCCAGCGCCGCCGACGGTGTCTTGGTGATGGCCACCGGCATCGCGCCACCATCCAGGTACACCTCGTAGCGCTGGATGCCCGTCTGCGGATCGCTGCTCGCCGCCCAGGTGAACGCCGGACGCGCGCCGGTGATCACCATGTTGTTCGACGGCGTCAGCAGGTTGAACGCCACGGGCGGCGTCGCGTCCGTCAGGCCGAAGCCCTGGATGCCCGCGCCGTACTGGTACAGCGGGTTGCCGTACGTGGGCGGCACCGGCTGGCCCGTCGCGATCTTCTGGCGGATGGCCGCGCGCTCCGCGTCCGTCGCGCCCAGGTCGAACGGCAGGTCCCACTTCTCCAGCTGGTTGTTCTCCACGTCCGTGCCGATCTGGCTCATGGAGCGCGGCAGCTGCCAGGGCGTCTTGCCGCGCGGCAGCACGTCACCGAACAGCACGTCCGCCACCGCGTAGCCGCCCATGTCGCCGGGGCGGTACGCCAGCATCAGCGCGTTGGACAGGGGCACCACGTTCGTCAGCACGTAGGGACGCGGGCTGATCAACACCACCGTCGTGGGGATGCCCCGCGACTTGAAGCTGTTGATGATGCCGTACTGGTCGCCCCACTTCGCGTCGTGGGCAGGGCCAATCGGGTCGCCCGGCAGGTACGGCTTTTCCTTGTCCCACTCCGTGCCGTGGGTGAAGTAGCTCTCACCCACCACCACGATGGCCGCGTCCGGCGTCACGCCCGCGGGGGCGTTGTCCTTGTAGACCGTGAGCCCCGAGGCCTCCGCGCGCGCCTTCACCGCCGCGTAGATGGTCGGGTCACCGAACTCGGTGCCGTGGAAGTCCGAACGCCAGGTCACCATGCAGGACATGTCGTCCGCGCGCGGACCCGCGATGACCAGCCTGCCGCCCGCCGGCAGGCGGATGGGCAGCGCGCCGTCGTTCTTGAGCAGCGTCATGGCCTCCTGCGCCGCGCGGCGCACCGCCGCCTTGCTGTCCGCGGTGTGCCACTGGGACGTGCCGGCCGGGCCCTGCTTGTACGGGTCCTCGAAGATGCCCAGGCGGAACTTCAGGTCCAGGATGCGGCGCACGGAGTCGTTGATGCGCGCGACCGGGACCTCGTTCTCGAAGTTGGCCATGGCCTGCGGCGTCGCGCCGCCCATCACGTCCGAGCCCGCCGTGGCGGAGCGCACCCACGAACCCGACGGCAGCCAGTCCGAGCAGATGACGCCGTCGTACTTCAGCTGGTTGCGCAGGTAGTTGAGGATGCCCGGGTTGTCACCCGCGCCGTAGCCCTCCGGCCCCAGCAGCCAGCTGCCCGCGTAGCCCGGCATGATGCCGCTGGTGCCCGCCTCGATGGCCGCGTGCCACGGACGCATGTGGTAGTGGATGGTGGTGCCGTCGTAGGTGATGCCCGCCTCACCGCCAGCGCCCTGCCCCGGCCAGTGCTTCGTCGTCACCCAGATGGAGCTCGGGTTCACCTCAGGACCGCCCTGGAGGCCCGCGATGAGCGCGCGGGTGATGCCCGCCGCCAGGTCCGCGTCCTCGCCGTTGCCCTCCTGGGTGCGCGGATACAGGACCTTGGTGTTCACCTCCGCCAGCGGCGACAGCGTGCCTCGGCTGCCAATGGCCAGCTGCTCGCGGCGCTGGATGTCACCCATCTCAAAGATGGTGTCCAGGTCGCGCGTGGCAGCCAGCGCCGGCTGCGTGGGCCAGCTCGTCTTGTAGCCGTGGATGGTGTCACCCGCGTCGATGTGCGGGATGCCCAGGCGCGTGGCAGCGGACGCCTTCTGGAACATGGGGATGTCCGTGGGTGACAGGGGTCCCATCTGGAAGCCGGCTTCCGGGTACGTCTTGGCGTCGTAGAACATCTGCAGCGCCTTCTCGCGCAGCGTCATGCGGCCCAGCAGGTCGTTCACGCGCACGGAGACGGGGTTGTGCCAGTCCTCGTACGGCTCAATCGTCCCGTTCTTGTTCAGGTCGCGCACGCCGTTGATGAGGTTGACGCCGTCCGCCTGCGTCTCCACCACCGGCAGGTACACGCTGAAGTTGCCGATGTCCGAGCGCGACGTGGTGCCACCCGACAGCGTGGCCACGACGTACCACTTGTACGTCCAGCGGTCCGGCAGGTCCTCCGTGAAGGTGAAGGACGTGCCCGTCTGCGACGCCACCTGCGTGTACCTGTCCAGCAGGTTGCCCGCCGCCATCCAGTCGTAGTCGTTGCGGGTGAGGTTGACGTAGAGCTTGTAGTTCGTCGCGCCCGTCACGGTGGCCCACGACAGCGTGGGACGGCGGGTCGCGGTGATCATCGCGTTGTTGGCCGGCGCGGCCAGCCGGAACGCCCCGGCCACCGGCAGCGGCGCGGGCGCCACGTACGGGTCCGGGATGATGGTGGGGTCGCGAGGGTCCGTGGGGCCATTGCCCGTGGAGAAGATTTCGACGTTCCAATCCGCGCCCTGCACCGCCAGCGCCGTGACGGACTGCGCGCGCTGCTGCACGCCGTTGTAGTCCACCACCGCCAGCCGGATGTCCGTGTTGGGCTGCGTGGGAGAGAACTGGTTCTTCGACAGCGTCACCGTCGTGTTGGGCGGGAACGTGAGCTGGTAGGTGAAGGGCCCGGGCGGGTTGCGCACGGACGGCGTGGTGTTGCCCTCCTCCGGCACCGGCGTCACCGACAGCGGCGCGGGCGACACGTTGATCTTCGCGTACGCCAGCTCCGGGAAGTTCAGCTTGATGGTCTGGTTCGTGGTCTGCGTGGGCGGCGGCGTCGTGCCCCCGTTCTGGTAGACCTCGAAGGACCACAGCGAATAGCCATAGCCCGTGCCGCGCTCCGTGCCGCGCATGCGGATGTAGCGGTACGTGCCGGAGACCGGAATCTCCCGGCGGCCGATGGCGCCGTTGGTCACCGTGTTGAGCGTGGTCCAGCTGGCGTCGTTGTTGGAGCCGTCAATCGTGTACGTCTTGCCGTACGCGCCCTCCCAGTCCAGCACCACCTTGCCCACCACCTGGGAAGAACCCAGGTCCACGCGGATCCACTGCGGGTCCACGCCCTGCGCGGAGGCCCAGCGCGTGTTGACGTCGCCGTCGAACGCGAAGCCCGGCTGGAGCCCCGCCGCATCCGCCTCCACGCTGGACGCGGTGGCCGGACGGTTGCGCGCCAGGTCCGTGTTGGTGGGAGGCGGCGTTCCGCCCGTCTCATAGACAGCGAACTCCCACAGCGAATAGCCATACGCGGGCAGCGCGCGGGTGACGCCCTGCATGCGGACGTAGCGGCCCGTGGTGCCGGACGGCAGGGACAGGTCGTCCGTCGCGCCATCGCCGGTGTTCACCGTCAGCGCGTCGGTGAAGGTGGTGTTGTTGGTGGAGACCTGGATCTTGTAGACCGTGGCGTAGGCCGCCTCCCAGGTGAGCACCACGCGCGAGAGGGTGCGCGTCTGGCCCAGGTCCACGGTGATCCATTCATTCGCCGTGAAGCCGCTGGCCCAGCGGGTGCCACCGTCGCCGTCCACCGCGTACTGGCCCAGGAATGGAGCCTCCGCGGACGAGGTATAGGTGGTCTTGTTCAGCGCGACGTTCGTCTGCGCCAGGGCGTCGGACGCGCCCAGGAACGACACCAGCGTGAGCACCGCCGCGAAGGCTTGTAATAACCAGACACGCGGTGCTTCGCGAAGACATGGGCTTGCGCTCCTGCTTGACAATTGCGGCAAGGATTCAGACATTGGGGGATGACTCCTTGGGTAGGAACAGCGACCGCATCCCTGCCCTGACGACACCGCACGCGGGGGCGTGACGGCGGCGTCAAGACAAGGCTCGGGCGTTCCGGCTGTCACACGGAGACAGCCGGCCCGCCCTTCCTGGCACTGCGTTCCTGCCTAGTCCGCGGTGAAGTACAGGTTGTCGAGCAGGAGTGACTGACCGGTCGTTCCACCTTCGGCCGCGAAGGTGAACGGCGACGACACGTCATTGAGCTTCAGGCCCGCCGCGACGAAGTCCGCCACGGGGATGGCCAGGTGGTGCCACTCACCGTCGTTCGCCCAGCCGTATTGGGTGACGGCGAGCGGAGCGCCCTTCTCGGCGGTGCCCGTGCCGCTGGTCATGCCGATCTTCACGTTGGCGAAGGCTGCGTCGGACGACTTCATGCTGACGTGGAGCGTCTTCCAGGCATCGAAGTTGTGCGTCTGCTTCCAGTGCACGCCGAAGCCCATCCACGGCTTGCCGTTCTGGACGATGCGGTCCGCGGACTTGCCTTCGACGTGGTCCGGGTCGGACTCCACGTAGACGGTGTTCTCGTAGAGGTAGAAGTTGGAGTCGATGTTATCGAGGATGATCTCCTGCGAGCGGCCCGTCTCGTAGAAGATGCCCACCATCAGGCGGGCCTTGCCGGCCTCGTAGGGGAACGGCCCCGGCAGCAGGTCCGCGGGCTGCGTCCCGCCGTCGGGGTTCTGGTTGCCCGGCAGCTCCTGGCCGGAGTAGTCCGCCGGGCCCGGATCCGGGCGGCAGGCGGCGAGCAGCAGCAACAGTCCCCACACTGGCTTCTTCATGGCTTCACCGCCCGGTCCGCACCACTGGAGGTCTTCACCATCACCCAGCCGCCCGCCACGGTGCCGCCCAGTTCGACGACGCCCTTGTACGCGGGCGTCACCAGGTCGTAGGCCACCGTGCCGGACGCGTCGTACGTCACCGCGTCAGGGAAGTAGTCGAGCACGGACTGGTAGGCCTTCACCGCCATCTCGCGCGTCTGCGCCAGGCTGCCCTGGTCCGCCCGGCCCCGCTGGTAGATGGCCGCCAGGTTGAGGGCCACGTAGTACTGCGCTTCGCCATACGGCCCGTTCGCGAGCACCGTGGCCCAAGCGTAGTAGCCCGCCACCGGGTCCCCGCCGGACTGGATCTGCCACTTCGTCTCCGTGCCCACCCCCGCCATCGCGAAGGGGTTGTTCGGGTCATCCAGCACGGAGGTGTTCGGGTAGATGCCCATGGCCGGGTCGGTGACCGTGAAGGTCATCCCGTCCAGGGGCTTGCCGTAGATGATGGTCGGGTCGTCGTAGCAGCCGGACAGCGCGGCCACGGCGGCCAGCAGGAAACCAGTCCTCATGATGCGTGTTCCCTCAGAGAGAAAGGATGGCATACGCGCCCACCTCGTACTCGCGACCGTTCAGGCCCTCGGTGATGCCCCGATCGTTGAGGCCTTCCGAGTACTCGTTCAGCATTCGCACCAGTCCGCGCAGACCGAAGCGCGTGGTCACCGCGCCCAGCACCGGCTTCTTCAAGCCGTAGGACAGGTCCCCGCCCACCTGCACCGGGTAGGTGAGGTTGAAGACGCGGTGGTAGTCGTACGGGCCCCAGTCGTTGAAGCGCAGCTGGGCCGCGAACAGCAGCGTGTCGAAGAGCGCGGAGCCGTCCAGGCCGAAGCGGTGGATCTGCCGGCTGTCCTCACCGGAGGACTGCTGGCTGCCCACGTAGGCCGTGCCGTACAGGCGCAGACGCTGCGTGGGGTTGCCCACCAGGCGCAGGGACGTCTCCCACTCATCGCGGGCCACCGGCGCGCTGCCGAAGGCGATGGTGCTGCCGTCCGCGAGGATGGCGATGCCCGCGTCGCGCGACGTCGGCTGGTGCCGGTAGACGATGTCCAGGCCCGCGGCGAACGGCGCGTCCTCGCGCATGTCGCGGTCCCACGACCAGAACCAGGTGCCCGGCGTCGGGTCGAAGGTGATGAGCAGCTCGCCGCCCAGCGTCTCGCGGTTGTCCAGCACGCTGAAGGAGTCCACCAGCACGCTGCGCGGCCGCACGCCCGAGTAGTACATGCCGGTGCCCGGGTCGTACGCGTCCGGGATGGTGGGGTTCGGCCCGATGAGGGGCCGCTGGTACAGGATGTTGGGCGACACCTGGATGGAGCCGAACTGCACCGCCGCGCCCAGCTGGCCCGCGTAGTGGTTGCCGCGGCCGCTCTCGCGCAGGCTCCAGCCGGTGATGATGTTGCCCTGCTCCGGTCCACTGTCCGCGACCAGGCCGCGGAAGGAGGACTGCACCAGCCAGCGCACCGCCCCCATGTCGTAGGTGAGCCGCGCCTTGGCGCCCAGCGTGTCCAGGAACTGCACCTTGTCCTGGAGCACGTCGTAGCCGCTGTTGAGGTAGCTGGGGCCGCCTTCCGGAGCGGCGCGCGTATAGGTGAACGTCTCGCCAATGCGCTGGGGCGCGGAGAGCAGGCCGCCCACGTCCAGCACCAGCTTGCCGGTGGCGTACTGGAAGTTGAGCGCCGTCCTGCGCGCGATGCGCTCGCGCACCACGGAGGCGGTGGAGGACGACGAGCCCTGCGCCAGGTCCTCCTGGTGCACCAGCGTCACGTTCACCGGACCCACGTTGTTGCGGTACTTCGCCACCACGGAGGGGTTGGCGCCCCAGTACAGCTCCGGCCCGACGGCGACCTTCAGCCCGTCCATGGCCTTCTTGCCGCTGAACACCACGCCGAAGGGCGCATTGCCGTGGTAGATGTCCAGGTTCGGCCCGTAGTTCGCCTCGCGGTAGAGGTTGAAGAAGTCACCCTCCTCGCCCCAGTGGTAGTGACCGGTGCGGTAGTAGCCTTCCAGCGCGAAGTCCGAGCGGTCGAACTTGAACTCCGCCTGGTACAGGGCGAAGCGATCCAACGGTGACTGCTCGCGCGCGGGCGCTCCGGGGCCCACGGGGATGTCTCCCGCGGTGGGCGTGGCGGGCGTGCCGCGGTTCTCGTAGAACAGGTTGTTGAGCCGGTTCTGCGCCACGTTGCCCACGACGTTGAACGACGCGCGGCCGTAGACGCCGCTGGCCGGCTGCATCGCCAGGTCGAAGAAGATGGATTCGGTGTGGTCCGCGGAGTTCTGGTTGGGCCGCACCGTCGCGATGCTTCCGCGCGACAACGAGCTGTCCAGCAGCAGCCGCAGGTTGGACACCCGCACCGCGCTGAGCTCCTCCGTGCGAGCCAGCGCCACCGACGAGGTGTAGCCGCTGGTGAGCGCTGACGGACGGATGCCGGAGAAGTAGTCGCGGATGACGTCCGGGTTGGTGGTCTGCGCGTACGGGTCCAGGCGGAACACGGCCTGGAGCACGTAGTAGGCCGTGCGCGGCTGGATGCCGCTGATGCCGTTGGAGTCCGGCGGGCCCAGGGCCGCGATGCCGAACCACTCCTCGTTCATGTTGTTCTGGCCGGGGACGAAGTCGGCCGCGTAGCCGCCGTTGGGCCACGTCGCGGTGGTGTCGTGGATGGACAGGTTGGATTCCTGGCCGTGCTTCCACCAGCCGTCCACCCACTGGAACACGAAGCCGCCAATGGCCGTGCCGGACATGCCCTGGCCGTAGCCCTCCAGGTAGATCTGCTCCCACTGCGTGCGCAGGTACTCCGCCTGCGCCACGTGGTCCTCGCGGCCCGCCTTCGCGTCGTAGGCGTCCGCGCCGAACTCGCTGAAGAACACCGGCTTGTTGAGCTTGGCCTTCACCTCCGCGAACATGTCGCGCGCGGTGGGGCCGCGGTAGACGTTCGTGCCCAGCACATCCAGGTCCTGGCAGTGCTTGGCGATGAGGTCGATGTACTGGAGGTCGCCGTTGGCGATGGATACGGGGTGGTTCGTGTCCCGCTTCTTCACCGTGCGGGCCGCCTCACCGTAGAGCGTGTAGAGCGACTCCGCGCGGGCGGCGTCCTCCTGGCCCGGCAGGGCTTCGATCTCGAACGACGTCCAGTGCAGGCCGTAGTTGTTCTCGTTGCCCAGGAGCCACATGAGCACGCCGGGCACGTCCCGGTAGATCTCCACCTTCTCGGCCAACGCGCCGAGGATGGCCTTGCGGTGCTCCGGGTTCGAGTAGTCGATGTTGACGACCATGACCCCGTTCACCGGGTGGCCATAGCGTCCCATCAGCGGGTTGAGCAGCGTGTAGATGCCGTAGTTCCGGTAGATGTACTCGACCCAGACGGGCGGGATGTCGTCGAACTGGCGGATGGCGTTGAAGCCCGCGTCGCGGAGCATCCCCATCTCTTTCGCCAGCACCTGCTTGATGAAGTCCTCCGGCTGCGTCCAGAGCGAGTACCGGTAGTTCTCACCGATGGGCGTGTAGCCCCAGTTCACGCCGTGGACGGGGAAGTCCCTCCCGTCCACCTGGAGCTTGAAGCCACGCTCGTCGTGGATGACCCGCGTCACCGTCGTGCGCTTCGCGTCCGAAGGCGCGGCGGCCTGGACTGCCGGAGCCACCGGAGCGAGGGGGGCGTCCGCGGGCGCGACCGGAGCCGCGGGGGCCTGCGGCTCGGGCGTCGCCTGCCCCGGCACGGGCGCGGCGGCGTCCACGGGGCCAGCGGAGGGAGGCTGCGCGGCGGGCGGGGACTGGAGGGGCGAGCCCGCTCCGGACACCTGGGCCCAGGCCTGGGTGCCGCCGCACAACGCCAGACACGTCGTCAGGAAGAGCCTTTTCAAGCGGCCTGCTCCACGTCCAGGCCGTTCTGGGCCACGACGTCGCGATAGAGATGGGCGCTGTCCTTCGGGATGCGCTGCTGGGTGGCGTAGTCCACCCACACCAGGCCGAAGCGCTTGGTGTACCCGTAGGCCCACTCGAAGTTGTCCAGCAGCGACCACGCGAAGTAACCGGCCAGCTTCACGCCCTGCGCGATGGCGTCACCGCACGCCGCCAGGTGCCCGCGCAGGTACTCCACTCGCTGCACGTCGTGCACGCGGCCGTCCGCGCTGGGGGCGGTGGAGTACGCGCAGCCGTTCTCCGTGATGTAGAGGGGGCCCGGCTTGTATTCCGTTTCCAGGTGCACCAGCAGGCGCGTGAGGGAGGCCGGGCAGACCTCCCAGTCCATGTCCGTCTTGTCCGGGCGCACGAACACGGTGCGCGGCGCGTTCTGCTCTTCCGGGATGCGGTTGCTGCGCAGGACGGCGCGCGAATAGAAGTTCACGCCCAGGAAGTCGGTGGGCGCGGCGATGGTCTCCAGGTCGCCGGGCTGGATGAAGTCCAGGTGCGGGGACGCGATGCGGCCCGCCTTCACGTGGTCTTCAATCACGTCCTGCGGGTAGCCCCGGCCGTAGAGCGGATCGAGGAACCAGCGGTTGAAGCCGCCGTCGAAGTCGCGCGTCGCGTCCGCGTCCTCCGGGCTGGGCGACGCGGGCTCGCCCGGCGTGAGGTTGAGGGTGATGCCCACCTCCGCGCCCTTCACGTTGGCGCGCAGCACCTTCACCGCGTTGCCGTGCGACACGAGCAGCGTGTGCGCCGCGGCCAGCATCTTCGACCAGTCCTTGTGGCCCGGGGCGTGCTCGCCGTTGCCGTAGCCCAGGTAGCTGATGCACCAGGGCTCGTTGTGGGTGATCCACCGATTCACGCGGTCGCCCAGGGCGCGGCTGATGACGTCCGCGTACTCCACGAAGGCGTCACCGGTGGCGCGCGCGGGCCAGCCGCCCTGGTCCTCCAGCACCTGCGGCAGGTCCCAGTGGTAGAGCGTGACGAAGGGCTCGATGCCCGCGCCCAGCAGCGAGTCGACCAGGCGCGAGTAGAAGTCCACGCCCGCCGCGTTCACCCGGCCGCGGCCCTCCGGGAGGATGCGCGGCCACGCGATGGAGAAGCGGTAGGACTTCAGCCCCATCCAGCGCATCAGTTCGATGTCCTCCGGCCAGCGGCGGTAGTGCTCACAGGCCACCGAGCCGTCGGACTTGTCTTGGATCTTCCCCGGGGTGGCGGCGAAGCGGTCCCAGATGGACTCGCCCCGGCCGTCCACGCGGGTGGCGCCCTCGATCTGATACGCGGAGGTGGCCACTCCCCAGAGGAAGTCAGGAGGAAACTGACGCATCGGCGGTAACTCCTTTCGGAACTTCAAGGTGGCAGCGGACGAGGTGATTCGCGGCCGGCAGGACGTCGGGAGGCGTGAGGGTGGAGCAGCGCGGCTCGGACACCGGGCAGCGCGGAGCGAAGGGACAGCCCACGAGCGGCGGCGGCTGCGTGGTGGGGCGCACCGGCAGCGCGGCCTGGAGGAAGTCGTCTCCATCCGGCACCGCGGACAGCAGCAGCTTCGTGTACGGGTGGCGCGGCTGGCGCAGCACCTCGTCCGCCCTGCCCGCCTCCACCACCGTGCCCGCGTAGAGCACGAGGATGCGGTCGGCCAGGTGGCGCGCGCTCGCCAGGTCGTGGGTGATGAACAGGATGCCGATGCCGCGCTCCTGCGTGAGGCCGCGAAGCAGTTGGAGCACGCCCTTGCGCGTGGACACGTCCAGCATGGACGTGGGCTCGTCCGCGATGATGACCTGCGGCTCCACCGCCAGGGCGCGCGCCACCGCCACGCGCTGGCGCTGGCCGCCGGACAGCTCATGCGGGTAGCGCTTCGCGAAGGCCTCCGCGGGCGTCAGGCCCACGGACTCCAGCAGCGACAGCACCCGCGTGCGCAGGCCCGACTTCGGCACCCGGCCGTGGCGCACGAGCGGCCGCTCCAGGTGGTACGCCACCGTGTGCACGGGGTTGAGGGACGCGAACGGATCCTGGAACACCATCTGCACCCGGCCGCGGTAGTCCAGCGACGCCTGCGCGCTGCCGTCCGCCAGCACGTCGCGCCCCGCGAGCCGCAGCTGGCCCGCATCCGGCATGTCCAGCCGGGCCAGGAGCCGCGCCAGCGTGGACTTGCCGCTGCCGGACTCGCCCACCAGCGCGACGATCTCCCCCGGCTGGAGGGAGAAGGACACGCCCTTGAGGATGGGCTTGCGCTCGCGGGAGAAGAAGCCGCCCGCCAGGTAGCTGCGGGTGAGGCCTTCCGCCTCCAGGAGGGGCGCGCTCATCGGTGACCTCCGGGGATGGCGGCGACGCGCGTGGACGGCCGGGACACGGACAGCTCCTGCGCCTGCTGGACCGGCGGCGGCGCGGCGTCCTTCGCGGACAGGTGCGGGAACGAGGACAGCAACAGCTGCGTGTACGGGTGGCGGGCCCCGGCGCGCAGGTTGGCGGACGTGTCCACCTCCACCAGCTTGCCGCCCTGGAGCACACCCACGCGATCCGACAGCGCGAGCAGCAGCGGCAGGTCATGCGTGATGAAGAGCATGGCGAAGCCCAGCCGCTGCTTGAGCTCCACCATGCGCTGGAGCAGCTCCTTCTGCACCACGACGTCCAGCGCCGTGGTGGGCTCGTCCATGATGATCAGCCGGGGCTCCAGGGCCAGCGCCAGCGCGATGCCCACGCGCTGCCGCATGCCGCCGGAGAGCTGGTGCGGCCACGCCGTCACCAGGTCCGGTGACAGGCCCACCATGCCCAACAGCTCCCGCGCGCGGGCGTAGGACGTGGCGCGTGACACGCGGCCGTGCGCCGCGAGCGTGTCGTGGAACTGCTCACCCAGCGTGAGCACCGGGTTGAGCGCGCTCATGGCGCTCTGGAACACCATGGACACCTGGCGCCAGCGGAACGCGCGCAGGGCCGGGCCCTCCAGCGCGGTGACGTCCATGCCGTTGAAGAGGATGCGCCCCTGCGCGACGCGCGCGGAGGCAGGCAGGAGCCCCAGCAGCGCGGAGCCGATGGTGGACTTGCCGCTGCCGGACTCACCCGCCAGGCCGAACACCTCGCCCGGCGCCACGTCGAACGACACCGAGTCCACCACGCGGGAAGCGCCCTTCTCCGTCGCGTAGTCGATGCACAGGTCCTGAACGCGCAGGAGCACGCCCGGCACCGGCCGCTCCAGGTGCGCACGGGCGGGAGTGCTCGCGGGCAGCGCCGCCGGTTTGTGCACGCGCAGCGCGGGGTTGGTCATCTCGTCGATGGCGGAGCTGACCAGCGTGAGCGCGAAGCCCACGAGCGCGATGCACAGGCCCGTGGGGACGAAGATCCACCAGGAGCGCGTGAGCAGCGCCGCGTCGTTGCCGGCCCAGTAGAGATTGGTGCCCCACGTCACCACGCTCACGTCGCCCAGGCCCAGGAACTCCAGGCCCACCTGCGCGCCCACGGCATAGAGCGTGTTTCCAATGAAGGATGAGCCCAGCAGCGACGCCATGTTGGGCAACAGCTCCCGCGACACGATGCGCGAGTGGCTCTCCCCCGTCACCACCGCCGCGGACACGAAGTCGCGCCCGCGCAGGGCCAGCGACTCCGCGCGGAACACACGCGCGTTCCAGGCCCAGCCCGCCACGGTCAGCACCGCCACCATGCGCAGCGGGCCGGACGGCAGGTACGCGCCCAGCACGATGGCCAGCGGCATGCCGGGAATCACCAGGAACACGTTGGTGGTGAGCGACAGCACGTCATCCACGCGGCGGCCCAGGTAGCCCGAGGTGACGCCCACCAGCGCGCCCACCAGCGTGACGAGCGCGCCCACCGCGAAGCCCACCGCCAGCGTCTGGCGCGCGCCCACCACCGTCTGCGCGAGCACGTCCTGTCCCTGGCCGGTGGTGCCGAACCAGTGCGCCGCGTTGGGCGGCTGGTGCGGCCGGCCCACGAGCTCCGTGGGGTCCATCACGAAGAAGGGCCCCACCACCGCGAGCAGCAGGAAGAACAGGAGCAGGCTGCCGCCCACCGCCGCCTTCCGGTGGCGGGAGAGCCTTCGCGGGAAGTCACGCATGGGCGCGGGTCCTCGGATCCAACCAGAGGCAGATGAGGTCCACGGCGAAGTTCGCCGCGAGCACCGCCAGGGTGATGACCAGGAAGAGCCCCTGCATCAGCGGGTAGTCCTGGTTGCGCACGGCGAGGATGAGCAGGTAGCCCGTGCCCGGATAGGAGAAGACGATCTCCGTGAGCAGCGAACCGGACAGCACGAAGCCCACCGCCATGCCGAAGCTGGTGACGTTGGGCAAGAGCGCGTTGCGAGCCGCGTAGCGCAGCATCACCTGCCGGGGCGGCAGGCCGCGCGCGTGCGCCAACCGGATGGAGTCCGTGCCCAGCGTGGCCACCATCGTGTTGCGCATGCCCAGCATCCACCCGCCCAGCGTGGCCACCACGATGGAGGACGCGGGCAGCACCGCGTGGCGGGCCACGTCCGCGGCGAACGCGAACGACAGCCCGGGCTCCATGTCGTGCCCGTACGCGTGGCGCAGCGGGAACCACCCCAGCACGAAGCCAAAGAGGTACAGCGCCAGCATGGCCAGCCAGAAGTACGGAAAGGCCCCCAGGAACGCGAGCGCCGGAGCCAGCCCCGAGTCCAGCCACCCGCCCCGGTTCCACGCGGCGAGCACGCCCAGGAAGGACCCCACCACGAAGCTGATGATGACGGCCACGCCAGCCAGGGCCACCGTCCACATCAGGCCCGTGCCAATCACTTCCGTCACCCGCGCGGGGAAGTAGGCGTAGGACATGCCCAGGTCGCCCTGCACCAGGTGCTTCAGGTAGGTGAAGTACTGGGCGTAGAGCGGCGCGTCCGTGAAGCCGAAGGCGGCCCTCAGCGCGCCCATGGCCTCCGGCGCCACCTTGCCTTCGAAGCGCGCGAACATGGCCGCGGCGGGATCGCCGGGGGCCAGGCGCGGAATCACGAAGTTGAGCGTGAGCGAGGCCCACGCGGCGATGAGGTAGAAGCCCATTCGCCGGAGGATGTAGCGGCCCATGGTCAGCGCTCCCTCGGGGAAAGCTGCGTCAGCACCAGCAGGCTGTCGGGCTCCGCGTGCGGTGCGAGCCGCGCGTAGGGGTTCTGCTCGGTGGGGAAGCCCGTGAAGCGCGAGGAGTTGGACTCGCCCCAGGACGGGTTGGGGAACAGCGGGATGGCGGGCGCGGTGGCGGAGAAGCGCTGCTGCACCTGGGACATCAGCGCGTGCTGCTCCTCCGGCGTGCCGGCGCGCTCGAAGCGCACGAGCAGCTCATCCGCCTGCGCGTCGCCCATGCGGTGCCAGTTGGCGGCGGCCACCTCGCCCACCGGCCGCACCGTGCGCGGCGACAGGAGCCACTTGTAGAAGTTGTATGGCGTGGGCCCGTCCAGCGACCAGGAGATGGCCAGCTGGAACTCGCCCTTCTGCAGGCGCGTGAACCAGGTGCCGAACTCGTACGTCTTGAGCGTCACGCCGATGCCCAGCTTGCGCAGGTCGCGGCTCACCACCTGCCCCGCCCGCACCCAGTCCGACCACCCGCTCACGACCTCCAGGTCCAGCGCGAAGGGCTGCCCGTCCTTCAGGCGCCGCATGCCGTCCGCGCCGCGAGTGAGGCCCGCCTCGTCCAGGAGCTTGTTCGCCGCGGCCAGGTCGTAGCGCGTCCACGCGTCCTTGGCGACCTCCGCGTCCCTCCAGCCGGTGTACGCGTCGTTGAGGGCGGTGGCGTCCGCGGGGCGGGTGTAGCCGTACATGGCCACCTCCACCAACCGGTCGCGGTCCAGCGCCATGCTCAACGCCTTGCGCACGCGCACGTCATCCAGCGGCGGGCGCGTGGTGTTGGGGTAGAGGAAGACGGTGCTGCCATAGAGCGGGAACCAGCGCGCGTGGTGCGCGGGGTCTCGCGCCACGAAGGTGCGGTCCACCGCCGGCACGAAGTTGCCCGCCCAGTCCACCTCCCCCTCCACGAGCGCCATGTTGGCCTGGTCGTTGGTGGGGAACGCGAGGAAGCGCAGCGCGGACACCGCGGGCTTGCCGGGCTGCCAGTAGTGCGGGTTGCGGCCCAGCTCGTAGACCTGGTTGCGGAACAGCGTCACCTGGGTGAAGGGTCCGGTCGCCACCGGCTCCGGGTTGGTGAACGTCACCGGGTCCGCGACGTCCTTCCAGACGTGCTGGGGCACGATGATCTGATGCGCCAGGTCGCTGAAGCCCGGCAGGTACACGCGTGAGAAGGAGAAGGCGACGGTGCCCTTCCCTTCCGCCTTCACGTCCGTGAGGAAGCGCCACACGCCGCCCGCGTCCAGCGCCGGGTGCTGCTTGAGCAGGCCGAAGGTGAAGACGACGTCGTCCGCGCTGAAGGGCTTGCCGTCGGACCAGCGGACGCCGTCGCGCACGTTGAAGCGCAGCGTGAGCTGGTCCTCCGACCACGCGTGGCCGGTGGCGAGCCAGGGCACCCACTTGCCCTGCGCGGAGCTGAAGATCTCCATGCACTCGTACACGCCCGCCCGGGTGGGCCAGCGCGCACCGGCGCCCGCGAACAGCGGGTTGAAGTTGCGCACCCACGCGCTCTGCTGCTCCACGGAGACGAAGAGCACTCCCGGCGGCCGGGGGCGCGGCTCGGACGAGCACGCCACCAGCAGCGCCAGCGGCAGGAGCGCGCGGGCGAACCTCACTGCGCGGCCCTTTCGTAGACGCGCACGTAGTCCACCTTCATCGTCTGCGGGAACACCGTCTTGGAGTCCGGCGGCCCCACGAACGAGCCGCCCACCGCGATGTTCAGGATGATGAAGTGCGGATGGTCGTAGACCCACTTCCGCCCGGCGGGCAGGCTCTTCGGCGTCACCTCGAAGAAGACGGTGTCGTCGACGATGAAGCGCAGCAGCTCCGGCTCCCACTCCACCGCGTAGATGTGGAAGTCCTCGGCGAGCGGCGGCCCGGAGACGGCGTGCTGGCGGCCGATGTTCGAGCCACCGGAGTAGCCCGGCCCGTGCACCGCGCTGCTCACGACGGAGGGGATCTGCCCCTTGTGCTCCATGATGTCGATCTCGCCGCAGGCCGGCCAACCGACGGAGTCCACGTCCGCGCCCAGCAGCCAGAACGCAGGCCAGATGCCCCGGCCCGTGGGCAGCTTGATGCGCGCCTCGACGCGGCCGTAGGCCTTGCTGTAGCGGTTCTTCGTCGTCAGGCGCGCGGACGTGTAGTCGTTGTTGCCGTAGCGCTCACGGCGCGCGACGATCGCCAGGTGGCCCTCGCCGTCCAGCGACGCGTTCTCCGCGCGCGCGGTGTTGTATTCGTACTGGCCGTTGCCCCACCCG